>NZ_JBEOOL010000007.1:0-176382 GCF_040309225.1 Pseudoalteromonas sp. GW168-MNA-CIBAN-0100
CTGTGGTTTGTGTGGTAACAACCATTTGATCATGAATTGAGCTTCAACTCAATTTCTTAAGATCTTACCTATGACATGGATGTAGGTAAGGGGCGTGAGCAGGACGCGGAAGCTTTGCTCGGTTTTTACTTATTCTTACAGGGATGTAAGTCAGTAGAATAACGTAGGAGCAGTTACCGAGCCACTAGGTTACAAATCTCGCGCCGCGATTAAATAGCCCCTAGATTGAACAAATTTTAATCCTGAAAGGTCAACAGGTCCAATAACTGAGACATTATTTATATGCATTCAATAAAGTTAGTATCTGAAGAATTAACACCATCAAAAGTAGTCTGTGTTGGCCGTAACTATACCGCACACATTGCAGAGCTAAATAACGAAACGCCAGATCAAATGGTGTTATTTAACAAACCAAATAGCGCGATTACTAATACGTTATTTGCGGCTCATAACGGCGATACGCTGCATTATGAAACCGAGCTATGTTTTGTAGTTAAAAATAAAAAATTTGTGGGGGTTGGACTCGGCCTTGATTTAACTAAGCGCACGGTACAAAGTAAGTTAAAAAATAAAGGGCTTCCATGGGAGCGCGCTAAGGCGTTCGACGGCTCTGTAATTTTAACTGATTTTGTAGCGCTAACTGATGAAATGAAGCACTTTACCTTTGAACTTAAAATTAATAATAAAGTAGTTCAGCGAGGTGATACTCATTTTATGCTGCATAACCCGGACTCAATTTTACAAGAAATTAGTGAATTTATGAGCTTAGAAGATGGTGATGTAGTAATGACAGGCACACCTTCGGGCGTGGGCGAGGTAACGCCTAAAAGTATTTTTGCTGTTGCACTTTATGCTAATGATCAGTGTTTACTTGAGCATCAGTGGCAAGTAAGTAAAAATTAATAACTTGCTGTTGGTAGTGTTTATCAAAGTCGGCAAAGGTAGTTTTAAGCCAATTATGCTGACTTTGTTGATACTCAGGCGATTGTAGTACATTATTTTTTAGCGCGCGGTTAATTTTTTTAAGCGCTTGCTGTGCAAAATTATTAGGTGCGTTAGCCGCACAACCTATTGCTCCTCGTATAAATTGAACATCATTTTCTTCTATTGGTACACTTTCTATATTCGTATACTCCCCTTGTTTATTAAAGTAATCGGCCATAAACGGGTAATCAATTGAGTAGTCTAAAAAGCCATGACTCAAGCGTGCTATAACAGCCTGACTTTCATTTTCGCTACTCCAACTTAACGATGACTCTTTATCTCGTTTTGTATTTTCAATAATTGTATTAATTTTAGTTGTAAATTTACGTGCAGCAGCTTGCCCGTATACGTATTGCGGGTCGGTTAATAAATTAATAAGGTGAATGGGCGAGCCGTGCTTTTCTTCTAATTTGGGCTTTAGCTCTTTAGTCGTGATAATTGAAAATGGGGGATATACCGTTGTTGGATTTGAGTAGTTAAGTAGTTGGTTATTATGTTTTTTATAAATAACACACGGGAAGCATACGTTTTTTCCTTCATTTAAATATTTATTTATACGCTGCTGAGGGACAATTAAGCGGGTATGTTTTACATCTGTTATTGTTCTAATGAGTTGCTCGGTTAGGTTGTCGCAAATACCGCCTTGTGGTGCACTTTCGCTTTTAGCTATATGAAAAGGGGGCGTGTAACTTTGCAGCCAAACAATTTCTTCTAGAGGCTGTACTTTTTTCTCAACGGCATGCGCGTTAAATACAATTAATAGGCAAAATGCATAGTATCCGTTTCTCAGCATTGATAAGTGTTCGTTGAATTAAGAAAACTTAATTAAAGTATAGTGTTGGTTGTAGTAGGGTCAAATATTTTAGTTAAAAGCAGCCTTGTTCAAGGCTGCTTTTAACTGGTACATGCTTAATAAGGCATAGGATAGTTTTTAAATATAGTGTTAATCTCACTAAGAATTTCGTCGCTTAACGTGATGTTAAATGCATCAATATCTTCTTTCAATTGGGCTATGCTTGTTGCACCAATAATTGAAGAGGTTACGCCATCTACTTGGTTACACCATGCGAGTGCTAGTTGTGCTGGAGTAATATTGTTTGCATGAGCCAGCTCAACATACTGCTTAGTGGCTTGCTCTGCATTGGGTGTATCTCTAAAAATACCGTTGCGCTGCATGAAGGTC
Organism: Pseudoalteromonas sp. GW168-MNA-CIBAN-0100; assembly: GCF_040309225.1. Taxonomy (NCBI): domain Bacteria; kingdom Pseudomonadati; phylum Pseudomonadota; class Gammaproteobacteria; order Alteromonadales; family Pseudoalteromonadaceae; genus Pseudoalteromonas; species Pseudoalteromonas sp. GW168-MNA-CIBAN-0100. The sequence continues at coordinate 2,168 of NZ_JBEOOL010000007.1, forward strand.
CAACGAGAGCCTTCTGGGCGAGCACCATTTAGGTATTTACCCGTTAATAAACCGGCCGCTAAAGGCGACCACGGTAAGTAGGCAATATCTTCGTGTACACATTGTTCTATTAAATACGGCCAGTCTTTAGCATGCGCTAAGCTAAACTCGTTTTGAATAGATACCATGCGCGGTAAGTTATGCTCTTTGGCCAAACTTAAAAACTGGCTTATACCCCATGGCGTATCGTCAGATAAACCGCAGTGTTTAATTTTACCTCCTTTAACACATTCATTAAGGCCTTCTAGAATATCAAGCATACTAGCTTGCTGCTCTTGTGTATTTACGTCGGTAAATTTAAGAGTGCCGGGCCATTGTCTGCCAAAGTGCGGGGTAGAGCGGTTTGGCCAATGCAGCTGATATAAATCAATGTAGTCGGTTTTAAGGCGCTTAAGTGAATCGTCTACGGCTTCTATTACTGTTTGGTGCGTAATATTGCCACCATCACGTACCCACGATAATCCATTGCCTGCAATTTTTGTAGCAAGTACCACATCGCTGCGCTTTTGCTGATTACGCGATAGCCAATTGCCAATAATTTCCTCAGTTTTACCATAGGTCTCTGGAGAGGGCGGTACTGCATACATTTCGGCTGTATCAATAAAGTTTACGCCTTGCTCTAACGCGTAGGCTATTTGTTCATCAGCATCGCTTTGAGTATTTTGTTTACCCCAAGTCATACTGCCTAAACATACTCTTGAAACGTTAATACCACTGCTGCCAAGTGGGCTGTATTGCATGAGAATTCCTTATTGCTCGTCTTGAGAGTAGCTAACTAACGCCGATAAAAGAGGCTCTGCAATGAGGGCTTTTTGGCCTGTTTCAAAATCAAACATAACCACTTTTGAAGTGCCTGTTGTTGTTATAGCGTTTTGTGCGTGACTAAATACGGTGTAATTCATAACAAATCGGTCTGTTTTTATATCAGAAATAGTAACACCGACTGTAAGCGTATCTGGGAATGTAACTGGGCGTTTATAACGAATGTTATTTTCGCTTATTACCGGGCCCACGCCATTAGGGCTTATTGTATCGAACAGATTTATTTTATTTAAGAAGTCGATTCGGGCTATTTCAAAGTAACGTAAATACACTACATTATTTACGTGTTGTAGTGCATCCATATCAGCCCACGCTACGGTGATGTCGGTATGGATAGGGTGCTGATCTTTAAACGTTTGCATTATTTATTGGCCCTTAATTTTAAAGTACTTAGATTATCAACATGGGGTTACGAGCTCAAGGTAATTAATGGCATGTTTTTTTATAAGATGATTGTACCTGTTTAATTTTAGGTCTACAGTTAAATTACACAGACAAACACAAAAACACACAAAGGTAAAAATATGCAGAATATAATTAATTGGTCCTTAGCTTGTTTAGTTTTTATAGCCTCTTTTACCTGTTACGCAATGGGTAACGAATCAGGCGCTATTATTTTAATGTTAGCGGGGTTTTTTTTCGAGGTTATGTTTTGGTTGCGCGGTTATAAAGAGCAAGAAGGTAATAAGCGCTTTTTTTAATCGCTAACTAGGGCCTGTTGACCTTTCAGGATTAAAATTTGTTCAATCTAGGGGCTATTTAATCGCGGCGCGAGGTTTGTGACCTAGTGGGCTAAGTAAAAACCGAGCAACAAAGAGTAAATTGCCCCTAGGCAGAACCCTTCGGGCAGCGTATGTTTGGCATTTGTGCTACGTTATCGCCTATTTATGGGGAATAACCACACTACATAGGCTCTGCCTTTCCTAAATACCAAACATACTGCTGCAAATTTAACCTCGAAAGATAAACAGGCCCTAGGCTTGCTTATCACATTTGATTCTATAATAATGACTGTATAAATAACCAGTTATTGTTGTGGTGATGAAGAAGTTTATTCACATAGACATGGATTGCTTTTATGCAGCAGTAGAAATGCGAGATAATCCAAAACTTGCATGTGTACCGCTTGCTATTGGAGGCAATAGCCGACGAGGCGTGCTCTCAACCGCTAACTACATAGCTAGAGAATATGGCGTACGATCGGCTATGTCGAACTATCATGCTAAACAATTATGCCCCGATTTAGTTATTGTCCCTGGGCGCATGGCTGTATACAAAGAAGCTTCAAATCAAATACGTGAAGTATTTAGCCGCTACACAGACTTAGTTGAGCCTCTTTCTTTAGACGAAGCCTACCTAGATGTAACAGACAGCACTGCTTGTAAAGGCAGTGCCACACTTATTGCACAGCAAATAAGAGCCGATATTTACAATGCCACAGGGCTCACTGCATCAGCAGGTATTGCACCGATTAAATTTATTGCCAAAATAGCCAGCGACGAAAAAAAACCGAATGGTCAATTTGTCGTTTTGCCTCATGAGGTCGATGACTTTTTAGCGCAATTACCGCTGGGGAAAATTCCGGGGGTGGGTAAAGTAACGCTCGAAAAGCTAAATTTAAAAGGCTTATATACCGGCAAGGATGTTCGTGAAAAAGGCGTTAACTGGATGCAGCAACATGTGGGTAATTTTGGTGTGTCGCTTTATCAAAAATGTGCAGGTGAATATGTTGGTAAAGTATCAACAGATCGCATCAGAAAGTCGCTGAGTGTTGAGCATACCTACGAATACAATAAAACAAGTTTGCAAGAGTGCTTAGATGAGCTGCCAAAATTGTTAGACGAATTAGTTTTAAGACTTAATAAACAGCAATTACAAAACCGTATTAATAAGCTGAGTGTTAAAGTGAAGTTTGCAAATTTTGTAGTAACCTCAGCCGATCAGGCATACCACGAGCTAAACACAGAAATATTTATTCAACTCCTTACTAAGGCTTATCAACGAGGGCTACAACAACCTGTAAGATTACTTGGCATAGGCGTTGGCATTAAAAGCGAGCCAGAACAAAACTTTCAACTTAGTATTCTCGATTAAGCTGTAAAGCCTGTAACCCCAAGTTGCCATTTATTGGCAACTTGTATAATTAGCTCATCGCACCTTGCTGGTCTTCAATATTTAAATCGACGATAATAGGGGCTTATGTTTTCTAACAGGACTTTATTTATGGCATACCCTCAAGCGGTTAGTGCAAGCCTTGAATGTACATCTCATGATGCGCTTATTATTATTAGTGATGACTTTTCTCAATTACCAAATAACTCATTACGTGATGCTATTTTAGACCAAGCAAAAGTTGATTCTCGTATTGGTAAACAAGTTACTTTATTAGTGATTGAAAACAAACGCGTTGTACTTGCGCCAACGGGTCCGTTAAATAGAGATTACGACGATGTTCGCCGTTATTTTGATGCTGCTAAATTAGCAATTAACGAAGCAAAAGCGTCGGGTAGTGTTAATCCTGCATTATTTTTACCAAATTTAAATGGCGATAGCCGTTATCAGCATGCTTTAGAAGTTGCTTATTTAGGCGCTTGCCAAGCCTTATGGCAGCCATTAGAAGCGCGTGAATATCACGGTGAAAGTATTGAACCTATTACTCAAATTGGTTTAGTTGGCGCAAGCGAGCAAACAATTAAAGCTGTTAATGCAATTGCTGCAGGCCAATATGCCGCGCGTGACTTATGTGGCACTGAACCTGAGCGTATGGCTCCACCACGTTTTGCTGATTACTGCGTTGACTTATTTAAAGGCTCAAACATTGCGGTTGACGTAATTGATGATATTGCAGCTATTGATAAAAACTACCCAATGCTAAGCACTGTTGCTCGTGCATCGTATGCAGTTGAGCGCCATCACCCACGTGTTGTTAAGCTTGAATATGTACCAGAGGGCGAAATTACTCGCACACTTATGTTTGTAGGTAAGGGTCTTGTATACGATACAGGCGGCGCCGATTTAAAAGTTGGCGGGCACATGGCAGGCATGAGCCGCGATAAAGGCGGCGCTGCTTCTGTTGCGGGCTTTATGAAAGCCGTTGCGGATTATCAGCCTAAAGGCGTTAAAGTGGTATCGTACTTAGCTGTTGTTCGTAACTCTATTGGCTCGGATTGTTTTGTGCCAGATGAAATTATTACTAGTCGCGAAGGTATTCGTGTACGTATTGGTAATACCGATGCAGAAGGGCGCTTAGCAATGGGCGACCTGCTTAGCGAAATGAAAGATTTAGCTAAAGGCGAAATAAACCCAACGTTATTTACTGTTGCTACATTAACGGGTCACGCGGCACGTGCAATGGGTCCTTACGGTGCGTATGTTGAAAATGGTCCAGCTCGTAGCGCTGGTATTTCACGTCAAATAGCTGACCTTGGAGATTTGTGGGCCGATGGCGCTGAAGTATCGCGTTCTCGCCGTGAAGATTATGACTTTATTAAACCACGCACGCTAGCTGACGATGTACTCTCGAGCAATAACGCAGCATCTGCTGTTACTGCGCGTGGACATCAGTTCCCTATGGCGTTTATGGCTATTGTTGGTGGGCTTGATAAGCACGGTAACGACTCTGCACAACCTTTGCCTTATGTGCATATGGACATTGCAGGAAGCGGTGTTGAAGGCGGTGATTGGCAGCATGGCAAGCCAACGGCTGCATCAGTAACCAGCTTGTTTGCACGTTACTGTTTGTAAGCTAAAAACCTACATGCAATAAAAAAGCCCTGTTAATTCAGGGCATTTTGCATTTTATGATAATTATATGGGTTAGGGTTAATCTAATTTAAAACGATTAACTACGCTCGAAAGCTCTTGGCTACTTTGTTTAAGATTATCACTGGCATCGGTAAGCTGTTTAGTATTATTTAATGATTGCTCAGTTGATTGAGATAGCTCATTAATACGCAAATTAACCTCGTCGGCAGCTTGAGTTTGTTGCTCTGTGGCGCGTGCTATTTGGCTGTTCATTTCGGTAATAATTGAAACAAGTCGTTCTATTTCATTAAGTGAAGTATTGGCCGATGACGCCTGATCTACGGTAGAAACTGAAAGTGCTTGGCTTGATTTAACAGCTTCTACTGCTGCTTTTGCACCTTCTTGAAGTTTAGTGATCATGGTTTGAATTTCGTCGGTACTTTGCCCTGTACGACTGGCTAGTGTTCTTACTTCATCTGCAACAACAGCAAATCCTCGGCCATGCTCTCCTGCGCGAGCAGCCTCAATGGCAGCGTTTAATGCCAGTAAGTTTGTTTGCTCCGATATGCTTCTTATTACATCAAGTACAGAGCCTATATTATGGCTCTCGTTGGCTAAATCTTCTGTTACACGGCTGACTGTTTCTATGTTGCTTGAGAGTGTTTCTATTGCTGTAATTGTTTGCGCAACCACATTTTTACCCGTTGATGCGTTTTGTGCTGCATCTTTAGCTGCTTGCTCTGCGGCTTCGGCGTTACGGCTTACATCATGTATTTGGTGAGTCATTTGCTCCATGGCAGCTGCAACTTGGGTTGAGCTATCGTTTTGGAGCTCAATAAACGAGTGGCTTGTTCTACTTGAATCATCAACTGTATGCGCATGCTCACTTACGTCGTTTGCACTTTGTGCTACATGAACAAGTGACTCTCGCATTTTTAAAACAAATAAATTAAATGAATGTGATAGTTCAGATATTTCATCATTACCGGATTCATTTAATTTACGGGTTAAATCGCCTTCACCTTGTGAAATGTCTTTCATCATATCGGCTGCTAAACGAGTAGGTATTAAAATGCTCTTGCCTATAAAGTAACTAAGTAAAATAACAGCAATAATCATAATTGTTGCACTGACGACTATAAGGTTTCGTTGCTCGCTAAATGCTTCGTCAATTGAATCAAGATAAACACCTGAGCCAATAATCCATTGCCATTGATTAAAACCTTTAACAAATGCGATTTTTTCAACGGGTTTTTCTTTACCTGGTTTTGGCCATTTATAAGGAATAAATCCCTCGCCAGAGCGTTTAACTATATTAACCATATCAACAAACAATGCTTTGCCGTCAGGGTCTTTGTTATTGGTTAAATCTTTTCCCTCAAGCGCAGGTTTTATAGGATGCATAACCATTGTTGGCTGGTAGTTGTTAATCCAAAAGTAATTGGTTTTGTCGTAGCGTAGTGCTCTTATTGCATTAAGTGCTTGCGATTGAGCTTGTTGTTGAGTAAGTGAATTACTTTGCTCAAGGTCATAAAAGTGCTCGATTATACTGTACGCAGTTTCTACTACATTTTGTGTTTTTGTGTATTGCTCGTCTTTTAGCGAGCTATATTGATGAGTTAGGCTCGATATACTAAGTACTATTAGTCCAAATATAACTATGGCTATTAACAGTGAAAAACGCTGGGATATACTAAAACTTCGTAGATTAGGCATACATTTATCCTCAAAAAGTGTGCGCTTTAGCGCATAGAATAAGCGTAGCTAAAAAAAGAGTTTAATCTAGGCTTAACGTCCATTAATGCAAAAAAAAGGCTGATTTATCAATCAGCCTTTAGTCTGTTATTACTTTACTTGCTTATTTAACATCAAAATGACGATTAAAGAAGTTTGTAATTGTTTGATGTAAGTGTGTTTGCACTTGTTTACCACGTAGGCTGTGCTTAGAGCCTGGGTAGGTCATCATTTCAAACTGTTTTTCGTTATCTTGCAGTTGTTTAAACAATTTAGTTGAATGCGTAAACAGCACGTTGTCGTCAGCCATTCCATGGTAAATCATTAATGGGCCTTTTAAGCCATCAGCATATGGAAATACTGCGCTGTCTTCATACCCTTTAGCATTCGTATCAGGGTGACCTAAATAACGCTCTGTGTAATGCGTATCGTATAGAGCCCAATCGGTTACAGGAGCACCCGATACGCCGGCTTGAAAGTAATCGCCTGCTTTAAACATAGTCATAAGTGCCATGTAGCCGCCGTAGCTGTGGCCATAAACACCGATGCGTTGTGGGTCTACGTAATCAAGTGTACGTAAAAACTCTACGCCTTTAATTTGATCGGCAACTTCAACCACGCCTAGGTTTTTATAAATAGCATCTTCAAACTTTTTACCACGGTTGTACGAACCACGGTTATCCAGTTGAAAAATTACGTAACCTTGTTGCGCCATGTACTGAAAGTACAAGTTTTTACTGCGCCAGCTATTCGTCACTCGTTGAGCATGCGGGCCGCCGTATACGTTAACAATAACAGGGTGCTTTTTGCCATCAGTAATGTTGCTAGGCTTAAATAAACGGTAATGCATAACTTGGCCATCTTCGGCTTTAATTGTGCCGTATTCTGGTTTTGTTAAGTCGCTTAAATAAGGAGTAAGCGGATGGTTACTATCAAGCTTATTTTCTTCAAGCCATGTAATAAATTCGCCGTTTACTTTACGAAGCGCTGCTGAGTTTGGTTTATTATCAGACGAGCTATTATCGATAAAGGTTTTATTGTCTTTTGCTAGCACAACATTATGGTACTGACCTTTTTCGGTGATACGTTTGGCATCGCCCTTTTTAAATAAAGGCGCGCTGTATAAATGGCTTTCAAGCGGTGTATCTTTTCGGCCGGCAAAGTAAACAATGCCTTTTTTCTCATCAATACCTTTTAAGCTATCAACAGCCCAATCACCAGAGGTGATTTGACGAACAAGTTGACCGTTTGTGCGATACAGATATAAGTGTTTAAAACCGTCGCGCTCAGATGCCCATACAAAATGTTTTTTGTCTTTTAAAAACTCAAGATCAAAATGTAGGTTAATCCACGTTTCGCTGTTTTCGGTTAATGCTACTTTTTGGACTTTAGTTTCGCTGTTATAAAAACGAAGCTCTAATTTATGTTGCGAGCGATTTTGCCATTGGTAAGACAGTGTATTGCCGTCTTTTAGCCACTTAGCACGCGCGATATAAATGTCTTCATCTTTACCTAAATCAATCCAATCTACTTTTTGGTCATTTAGTTTAACCACACCGAGTTGAATTTTTACGTTATCGGTACCTGTAAACGGGTAGCGTTGATTAAATAATTTAACTTCATCAGCGTAAATTTCGTTACGGATAGCTTCTTTTACTGGGGTTTCGTCAACGCGGGTATAGGCAATTTTAGTTTCATCACCTGACCACCAGTAACCCGTCATGCGGCTCATTTCTTCTTGAGCTACAAATTCGGCCATGCCGTTTTTAATTACGCCGCCGCCATCTTTACTAAGCTGAATCTCTTTACCTGATTCAAGCTCTAAAGCGAATAGGTTTTGCTCTCGAATAAACGATACGTAGTTACCTTTAGGTGAAAAGCGTGCATCGGTTTCAAATGTTTCAGTGTCGGTTAGTTTTTTACTTTTAGCAGAGGCTAAATCGTAATAGTAAAGGTCGCCGTTAAGTGGGAATAAAAGTGCTTTACCGTCTTTAGACCATTTGTATTCTAATATGCCTTTACCAAAAATACGTTGGCGTTCGCGGCGTGCTTTTTCTTCATCAGATAGGTTTTCTGGGCCTGAAAATAACTTTGCCGAATCAACTAGCACACGGTTGGTGTTATCTTTTAGATTGTATTCCCATAAATCGTAACGGTTGTAGTCATCGCTTTTGCCTTGTAAATAAGTTACACGGCTGCCGTCAGGCGAAAATTTAAGTTGTACAGGTGATTTACCTGAAAGGCTCGGATCGTCAAAAATACGCTCCAACGATAAAGGTTTTGCTTGAACACTAATAGCGCCAACCATTAATGGAAGGGCTAGTGAGAGGTGTTTTATTTTTTTTAGCACAAGGTTGCCTTAGCTTATTATAAATATTGCTTTGATGGTAAAGCCAAGCGTGTGCAACTGCAACTAAATGCTATAAAGTGGCGATTATTAAAGACAAAGTAGGACATAACAATGACTAACCCTGAATTTAAACTAGCGCCAGAACTTAAACGCGACTGTATAGAGCTTGCCGATTGGCCACTGTGTAAAGTACTTTTATTGAACGACAGCCAATATCCGTGGTTTGTATTAGTGCCTAGGCAGGCTAACTTAAAAGAGATAATTGATTTATCTGAGGATGATCAAATTGTGTATTTAAAAGAGTCAGCCAAGCTAAGTAAATTATTAATGGATGTGTTTAGCCCTGATAAGTTAAACATAGCGGCTTTGGGTAATATGGTGCCGCAATTACATATTCACCATATTGCACGCTTTACTACTGATGCTGCATGGCCTGCGCCAATTTGGGGTAAGTATCCAGTTGTGCCGTATACAGATGTACAAATTACAGAGTTAAAAAAAGCGCTGCAGTTTTAAGCTGCAACGCTTTTTTAGGGTTTAGCTAAGTTTAACTAAAATTACTTAAGCCCTAGTACTTCTTTACCTTGCTTAAACGTTACATCTACAGGGATATTTGCTTTACTTAGTTTTTCTAAGTCTTCAGCAAGTTCTTCTTTTATATCGCCATGCGTTGCAATTAGTTGATCTACTTTTTCGTAATCGCCATCACCTTGTAAGGTTAAAATTAAGCGAGAAAGCTTGGCCATTGCAATGCTCATTTTTTCCATATTAACGCGGTACAGGCCTTCTTCATTTTTAGAAAAAGCGCCTTCTTGAGCAAAAAAGTTAAAGCGGATCATATTTGCTTTACCATGCGCACTTGATGCTCCAAAACGAACTGAGCGGAATATACCCGCCATGAAGGTCGTGTAATAATCTTCAATAGTTCCTTCTGTAATTTCGCCCTTTTTAAGTAATTGCTCAATCATGTACAGGCCTAAAATGTCGGCTTTACCTTCTTCAAGCGCACTTGCGTGTTCTTGTAATGATTGACGAACAGTACCTTTACCTGTGATTGTATTTTTAATACCTAAACCGTGAGCGACTTCATGGAACATCGTATTGGCAAAAAATGCATCAAAAGTAATGTGTTTACGCTGCTCAGGTACAATTAACTGCTTTGAAATTGGTACTAGAATTTTATCAAATTTAGCACGCATCGCATTTTTAAGTTGCAGGCGACGAGTTCCTTTTTCTAGCTGTACTTGCTCATCGTTTGGTAAGTTAATTGCAATTGTTTTACTCCCCGCGTTTGAATGCCCAGCGTAGTAAACAACATCATATGCATTTAGGTCGGCGTCAGAGCCCGGTACTTCTTGTTTGTACTTAGCATCAACGGGTAAGCCTTTTTGAAGCTCAGGTAAAAATGCGGCAAACTTAGCTAAGCGTTCGCTCCATTTTAAATCTTTAATAAGTACGTAAGATTCATAAGCTGCGCGGTAACCAAATAATTGATCTTCATAAGTCTCAATTGGACCAATAACCACATCTACTGGGTTGTTTTTCATATCCATCCAAGCAAAGTCAGATACTTGGAAGTCATCCTTTTGTAGAGCATCAGCACGCAGATTTAAGTAATTAGCAAACTCTTTATCGTCAGCAAGTTTACTAGCTTGACGTAAAAGGTCAGCGGCTTTTGCAAGCTCATTAGCGTATTCTTTTGAATATGGCACGCTGTAAAGCTTACCTTGCTCATCACGCTTAATTACAGAGTAAAGGCCAGTTTTGTCTTCAACGTCTGCATTGTTTAACTCTTCTTTGGTTATATCGGCAGGGTAAAACTGTGCGCCAAGAGGTTTTTCTTTATAGCTGGATAAAAACGCTTCATCGCCATTTAAACGATCCCATGGACCGTAGTTAATATCGGCAAATTTACGTACTTTGTCGTCGTTTAGTTTTGCTAAAAAAGCATCTTTATTTTCACCAAAAGATTGTTTCCAAAATAACTCGTCCATTATTTTTGAAGCATCAATAAGCTTTGCAACCATTGCTCGTTGGTTGTCGCTTAAGTGCGATAAATCACTTTGTAAGCTAAAGTCGGTGTAAATATCTAAACGTTGGTTATTTGCATTAATAAGCTCAGGGCCTGATTGTGCACTGCTTTTTTGAGCAAGCTCTGTGGCTGTGTTGTCGGTAGAAGACGGCGCTTGTTCAGAACATGCACTAAGAAAAACGACACCAGAGAGCATAATTGCTTGGCTAATTTTATTTAAGATCATTATATTGCCTGTTAAAAAGTAAGTTTAATAATTTGTACTGCTTTAGTTAAAAGACTAAATATGTACAAACGCTTCCTTATTGTGAGTGCATTAAAGCAAAACTAAATAGTAAATAGCAAGTATTTGGCGTTGTAAGGCAAGCATGAGCGATAAAGCATTATAAATAAAAATAAACTTCTATAATTATCTTAACTTTATCGGTAAGTTAGACAATACTAATTATATTACTAATACGAAAATTAACTGCCTGAGTTTGCAGTTACTTTACAGGCTGAACACAAAAGGACGGCAGCTTTATGTCTACAGAAAACGCTTTATTAACGATTCTAGTCGATAGAATAAATAACGATACGTTGGTTTTACCAACGCTACCTGAAGTAGCGATTAAGGTTCGCCAAGCTGCAGATAACCCTGATGTGAATTTAATGCAAATGTCAGATGTAATCTCACAAGACCCAGCGCTTTCAGCTCGTATGATAAAAGTAGCTAATAGTGCGATTATGGGACGTTCTGTAAAAGTATCTAATTTACAACAAGCAGTGACTCGCATTGGGTTGCGCCAAATTAAAAATATTGCAACGGCTATGGCTATGGAGCAATTATTTGTATCAAACAATGAGCTGATTAAAGGCTACATGGGCAAGGCTTGGCAAAAAACATTAACCGTTGCTAGTCATTCAATAACACTCATGGAGTTTTACTTAAAAAACAATAAACACACTTCATTAAATCGTGATTCAATTACATTAGCTGCGCTTGTTTATAATATTGGTGTATTACCAATTTTAACAGAAGCTGAGCGCCACCCTGAAGTGTTTGCCAACCCAAGCTTTTTAGCGCACGCAATTCAAAAGCTGAGTGGAAAAATTGGCTCATCTATTATGCAAGCGTGGGAATTTCCTAAAGAGTTTGTTGATGTAGCTCTAAGCTGGGCAGATCCAAGTTACAAACCTGATAAAGTTAGTTACGTAGACTTTATTCGAGTAGGCGCTATTTTAGAGGGAACATTACAGGTTTCTGATAAGTCAGCAGCGCTGCAAACGTACATAGATAAAGGTGTAATACCGTCTATGCAGCTATTCACAAGTGATGAGTACAACGACATGCTAAAAGATGTGAAAAACATGTTTAGCTAAACATGTTTTATCACATAAATAAAAAGGGTTAACTTGCGTTAACCCTTTTTATTTATTTATCGATAGTCTTTTCTGTTTTGGTTTTTTCGTACCGTTTTATTCCTGCTACCCATGTTTGCAGTACGTTTGTTTTGTATATCTCGTCAACAGGTACTTTAAAGTAGTTTTTATCAATTAAAATAAAGTCGGCCCATTTACCTTTTTCTAAACTACCCACCTTAAATTCTTGATGAGCTGAATAAGCGCCACCGAGAGTAAATGCACGTAATGCATCTTCGCGGCTTAGTACTTCACTTGCGCGCCAGCCGTTTTCAGGTAGTTTGTTATGATCCATGCGTGTAATGGCTGAATACAAACCATCAAATGGATTTGCAAGCTCTACCGGGTAATCAGAGCCTGCTGCAACAACCGATCCTTGCTTTAAAAATGTTTGCCAAGCATAGGCACCGCTTAATTGTTTTTCAGTTAAGCGTTGCTCTGCCATATGCATATCAGAAGTGGCATGTACTGGCTGCATTGAAGGGATTATTTTTAACGCTTTAAAGCGAGGGATATCCTCAGGCGTTACAATTTGTGCGTGCTCTATTCGGTTACGTAGTAATATACCGCCCGTTTTTTTAAACACATTTTGATAAGCATCAAGTACTACTTTATTTGCTTTATCGCCAATGGCGTGGGTATTTGCGCTAAAGCCGCTTTTAAAGCTTTGTGTAAAGAGCGCTTCGAGTTTTTCTTGTGTTTCAAGCATTAAACCATGGTGACCAGGTCTGTCTGCGTATTCTTCAATCAGAGCGGCTCCGCGAGAGCCAAGTGCGCCATCGGCGTAAACTTTAACACTGCGAATTTCCATAAAGTCATTTTTGTCGTGGTATCGGCCTGCCTTTAACATTGTATCTAAATCAGGGCTTGCACCACTTAACATTGCCACAATACGTAGCGGTAAATTACCAAGGTCGCCGCGCTCTTTGTAAACCTCCCATGTGGCTTTATCAATACCTGCATCGTGAGTAGAGGTAATGCCTAAACTTAATAAATGCTTACCTGCTGCATCTAGTGAGTCACTTATATCTTGCTTTGAAGGGGCTGGCATATGCTGGGTAATTAGCGATTCTGCTTTATCTACAAAAATACCTGTAGGATTGCCAAATTCGTCTTTAATTATTTCACCGCCCTCAGGCGCTTTTGTTTGGGCGGTAATACCAGCAAGTTCGAGCGCTTTTGAATTAACCCAAATGGCGTGACTATCAACCCGCGAAAGAACCACAGGTCGATCGCTAACTACTTTGTCTAAATCTTTAGCTGTAGGAAAGCGTGTATCAGCCCAAAGCTCTTGGTTCCAACCACGCCCTATAATCCAACCTTGTTTGTTATCGGCAAATACTTTTAGTTTATTTGTTACTTCATCAACCGATGTTGCGCCGCGTACGTCAAGTTGCGATAAATTGTCGCCAAGGCCAATAACGTGCCCATGAGCATCAATTAAGCCAGGTAATAAGGTATTACCGTGCGCGTCAATTAGCTTGGCATCTGGGTAGCTATCTTTAAGTGTTTCGCTACCGAGCTTAACTACTTTGCCATTTTTAATAACGAGGGTAGAAAACTGCTGTATTTCACCTTTGTATAAAGGGGTATAACCATTGGCGTTATAAATTACTTTTGTTTGTGCGAGAGTGTAGCTAGAACTAGCGCAAAGGCTGGCTAGTATGAGTGGTTTGATTATTTTTTTGAGTGGCATAGTTACTTAATTTTTATTGTTAATTTACTTACATTAACAAACTTGATTTTATAATACCAATGAATTGATAGACCTCATTTTAATGTTTTTCTCTATATTAACTGTTTACAAAATAGGTAATTGATGTGATTATTTAGTATGTAAAACAATCAATAAAGCATAAGGAAACGCTATGAAAGCCCTCTATTTATTACTCCCATTAACTTCATTACTTGCGGCATGTGGATCGACACCTACTGCAGATAAAAGTGTAGAAAAGCTAAACCATACTGATGTATCAAATGCTGAAATACGCGATTATATAGATTTATCAAGTGTTGAACTGCGCGACAGGGTGAAAGACTATTGGAATATTTCCACAAGAACAGAACCACGATATCCAATAGCTGCTGCAAAAAAAGGTCTTGCTGGTTGTGTAGAACTCATGACTATTATTAATTCTGAGGGTAAGGCGCAAGGATATAAAGTAATTTCTTCATATCCTAAAGGGTTATTTGATGAAGCCGCAGCTCAATCTTTAAATACATGGGCCTGGCTGCCTACTGCCGTAAATGTAACTAAACAACCTATACTTACTCATATTAGAATTGATTTTATGATTGATTCAATACCAGTAGGTAAAAAATATTTAAAAAATTGTCCGGCTGGCGAAACATTTCAAGTAACAGGAAAAACTAAAAAAATCTCCTACTGATGAAACATTTCAAGTAACGAGAAAATTACAAGGTTTGAAAAAAAGTACTTATTTACCTCACTTTAAAGTTACTTTCGGTGTGTGTAATATTTTAGCTCGAACCTTTGTAAAATCAGATGGGTATTAATACTAATATTTATAAATAAATAAGCATTAAGAATAAGGAAATGCTATGAAAGCCCTCTATTTATTACTCCCCTTGAGCATGATGCTAACAGATTGTAGCTCAACGTCTGATAAACAAGTAAGCGATGAAATGCTGAGTTTTATTGATTTATCGAGTCCTGAACTGCGAAGTAAGGCAGGTGAGTATTGGGGTGTTGCTAAAAGAGTTGAGCCGCGATATCCGATAGAAGCTGCAAAAAAAAGTATTTCAGGTTGTGTTGAGCTTGCTACGTTAATTAATTCACAAGGTAAAGCCCAAGGGTATAAGGTTATCTCGTCTTACCCTGAGGGCGTGTTTGATAATAATGCGGCAGCTGCTGTGGGTTTATGGCGCTGGAAACCGACAACTGAAAATACGAGTAATCAACCTGTTCTAACTTATCTCAAAATGGATTTTATGGTAAGCCCAAAACCTACTGATGCAGAGTATTTGGCGCATTGTTCTAAAAATAAAGCCTGAACGTAATTAATAGATATAAATATAATAAGCTAGGTGTTTGTTTACCTAGCTATAAAACTACTTACTTGCATATAAGCCATATTCATTTAATGCTAATTTACCGTCTTTGTCACTGTCGTAGCTTGAAAATCGTGACCACAAAGCCGGGTCTATAGCGGTTTCTGAACGTGATAAAAAACCGTCTTTATTCCTATCTAGCTTTTTAAATTGCTTTGCAATGTCGTTACTTGCGGCAAAACTAAATGCGCTAAAAATACTAAACGCCAGCAGCGTTATATAGCTAATACTTTTCATATAAATCACTTAGTAAAGGTTGTTAGTTAGATAACTTTTAAATTCGACTAGCGAAATTTGGTTATCTTGGTTTTTGTCCCATTTTACAAAGGTGTTTAAAAGTTGTGGTTGGGGATCAAGTTCGTCGTGTGTTAAATAGCCACTTTTGTCGCTATCTAGGTGATCAAAGCGTTGCTTTACATCAAGTGCCGCGGCATCAAAACTTAATAGCATTAAAATGCTTATAACAAGGGAAAGTATCTTCATGGTTTTCCTTCCAAAAGATGTATTAAAAGTTCGTGGCTAAAATAAAGTAAAAAGGAAAAAGCACTTGCCGTAATTTAACTCCCAACATTAAATCCTTTTACACACTCCCTCAGGGATTATGGCAAATGCTTTTAAATTCAGTTTACCTGTAACAAGCTTAAGTAAAGCTTAATCAGTAATTACTCATTAAGGCTTAAAGCTTTCAAATTCTTTTTTTGAGACTTTTTCATCACCGTCTTCATCTAAGTCGGCAAATTGTCTCATTACTTCTTTGTCTTCCTTTGCTTCTACAATTGATATTTGTCCATCCATATCTTTATCTAAATGGGCAAAGCGCACGTTTGTTGGCGATGCAATTACGGTGGCACTAATTGCTAAAAACATTAATGAAAAAGCGGCTATAAGTTGTTTCATAATCACGTTCCTTATTAAATGAGTTTATTGAATAAATTTTTTGAATTCATCTAGCGACAATTGCCCATCTTGATTAGTATCAATTTGTAAAAAATTTTCGTGTAGAACGGCATCTTCACCTGCTTCGGCTTCACTTAATGTGCCGTTACTGTCTTTATCAAGCTCGTTAAAAGTCGCGTGAACGTCCATTGCGTGTGCGTTAGCGCCTAAAAAGCCTAAAGCCAGTAATGATGAAATTACTAAAATGCGTTTGTTCATAATTATTTCCTTATTGATTAAAGTTATTACTCCTACTACAAAAATGATGCCAAAAATAATTGTTGTTAATTTTCAAGTGTTTATATTTTTAACTTGAAAGGGGTGAGAAGTTTTTACGGGGTTTATTGTAATTTTTGTGTGCCTTTTGCAACACTATATAGTGAGATTAAAGGTAGGTTTTAAAAATCAATGGTTTACGTTGTCTCTATTTGGCGACACATTGTTTTTGTAGCGCTGGCTGTTAATCGTATTAAATATAATTGCTGGTTCAGCTAGTGTATAAGGTAAGCACTTAATAATAGAACGCTTAACTTAAAAGGACTAAACGAAATGCCAGCAACCATAGCTAAAAAATACCATGCAATGCTTAACTGGCGGCCTAATTTAATTGGGCAATTTGCAATGAGTATGCTGCTTTCGTTACTCCCGCTTTCTATAGTGGTGATTGTATTTTTAAATGCGCTTAACAAGCAGTTAGCAGTGACTCAAAGTATCGTGAGTAACAACTACCAAGTTACCAAATCGTTTAATATCCTAAAACAAGAACTCAACAGCCTTGAGCGCGCCACTAGGCAAAACTGGGTATTAAAAAGCGAATCGTTAGATAAGCTCATTGTCGATAAATGGCAATCATCCCTGCAAAGTGTTGATGAACTTAAATTTGTAAACACGGATAAAGATTATACCCACCAATGGCAACGCTTATATGTCACCTTACAAACAGCGCATGTAGAGCTTGTTGAGCAAAAACAACAGCAAGCGGAGCTATTTGTGCCAGTGAGCGATTTAGTTGCTGAGCTTACTTTATGGTTACGTGATAAAAATGAAGCGCAAATTACCAATAACCAAAATGAGCTTACAAGCCTACAAACTTCATTTATAAACTGGCTGGTGGCACTTATTCCGCTTACTTTAATTGTTGGTGGTGGTTTTTTATGGCGTATAAGTGGGCGATTAAAAGGGTTAACTACGGTTATTGATAAGCTAGGGCAGGGACATTGGCAGCAAAAAATATCTGTGAAAGGCTCCGCTGAGCTAGTTGAGCTAGGAGAAAAACTCCAATGGGTGCAAGAGCAGCTTCATATGCTTGAGCAGCAAAAAGATACCTTTTTACGCCATGTTACCCATGAGCTAAAAACGCCGCTTGCTTCAATGGTCGAAGGCACTGATTTACTAACTGATGAAATAGTAGGCCCAATTACTGCTGAGCAAAAAGCAGTGCTTGAGCTTATTAGCCAATCTATGGTGCGCCTTCGTACAATGATTGACAGCCTGCTGAGTTATAATGCAATTCGCACCAGTAAAGACAGCCTAAGCGAAGTTGAGTTTAGCTATCTTATTAATAAAATTAATAGCCATTTTGAACATCGCTTAAGTGCGCGTCAGCAAGCTCTGCAATGGCAAAATAACTTACCTAATAAAGAGCTTGCTTTACCTAGTGAGCTTATTGAGATGATTTTAATTCAGCTTATTTCAAATGGCTTAAAATTTTCACAAGATAAGCAAAGCGTTACTATTAATTTAGCACTTGAGCAAAACCAACTTTGCATTGCAGTGCTTGATAAAGGGTGTGGTATTAAAGAGCAAGAAAAAACTCAAATTTTCAGCGCATTTTATCAAGGTAAACACAGTAAAAATGTTACGCTGCAAGGCAGTGGGCTAGGCTTAACTATTGTGAAAGAATCTGTTGAACAGCTAAGAGGTACACTTACTGTTGAGCATAACGAGCCGCATGGTTGCCGGTTTTCAATTAAAATTCCCATAACAAAAAATCTAGGAGTTAATTAACATGCGCTTGCGTTTAATCGCTATTTTATGTGTGCTCAGTAGCAGCATGGTTATATCAGGTTGTGCAATTACTAATGGGCAAGAAGAGCGTGTGTCAATTACACCTGCACCTGTGGTCGATACCAAAATAACAAACGACAAAAACAGTAAACCTAGTCCAAAACCCAGACCAAAAATTGAACCAAGCTATCCGCCTGCAGAGCAAGTTATTGCATGGCACGCTAATCAGTGTGGCGGATTTAAATTGGTGCCAAAAAAAGATATTTTTACAGGTGAAAACGATCTTAAACGTTTTTTTAAATTTATGTGCTTAAACATAAATGATGATCCAAATACGGTAATGACTCAGTTGCTAAAACTCGATCTTGCTTACTTTTGGCCAGATGATATAAAGCAATATTTATGGCTTCAAAAGCAGCAAGTGACTATGCAAATAAATGCTAAAAAAGAGCAGCAAGCACTTAACAATAAAATGCAAGAAACCCTCTCATCGTTAGCAACGATTGAGCAGCAGCTTTTACTACGAGAAGAAACTAAGGAGCAGTAACTATGGCAGCAACTAAAGTGCAAGGTGCAAAAGTATTACTCGTTGACGACGACGCTAGCTTATTAAAACTGCTTGCTATTCGTATCAAATCAAAAGGATACGAAGTAACGACCTGTGAAAGCGGCTTAACCGCACTACAAACACTTAAAAGCCAAGTGTTTGACGCCGTAATAACCGACCTACGTATGGATGAAATGGATGGCATGGCACTGCATCGTCAGTTGCAAAGCCGCTACCCTGCATTACCTGTCATTATGATGACAGCGCATGGTTCAATTCCTGATGCCGTAGAGGCAACTAAGCAGGGCATTTTTGCATTTATAACTAAACCTGTAGATAAAGATGAGCTATTTGACAGCCTTGCTAAAGCGATAGAAATACATGGTGTTAATGCAGATGAAGCAGCACCTAAAAGTAATATAGTTACGCGCAGTGGTGCAATGCTGCACTTGTTAGAGCAAGTAAAACTACTTGGGCCAACGCAAGTTAATGTATTGATTTCGGGGGCTAGTGGTACAGGTAAAGAGCTACTCGCACAGGCGATTCATCAGCATAGTCATGTAAGCGGTGGTCCTTTCGTTGCAATTAACTGTGGCGCTGTACCAGGGGAGCTTTTAGAGTCTGAATTATTTGGTCATAAAAAAGGCTCTTTTACGGGCGCAATTAAAGATCACCAAGGCTTGTTTCAACAAGCTGAGGGCGGCACGCTATTTTTAGACGAGATAGGCGATATGCCACTTAACTTGCAGGTTAAGTTACTGCGCGTATTACAAGAAAAAACAATTCGCCCCGTAGGCTTTCAAGAAGAAATAGCAATTGATGTACGTATTGTATCGGCAACACATAAAAATCTTCCTGAAGCTATTTTAAACCAGCAATTTAGAGAAGATTTATACTATCGCTTAAACGTAGTTAATTTAAAATTACCGCCACTGTGTGAGCGCCGCGAAGATATAAGCTTATTAGCACAGCACTTTAGTGCAAGCATTGCTAAACGCATGAAGCAAACTGAAAAACACTTTGCAAGCGATGCTATGCATGCGCTTGTGCGTTACGACTGGCCAGGTAATATCCGCCAACTACAAAACGTAGTAGAGCAGGTTGTAGCATTAACGCCAAGCGATGTTATTTCAGAGCACTTAGTGTTAGCTGCGCTAAATAGTAACGAAACAAACGTAGAGCCATTATCACTAAACGACGCTAAAAAAGAGTTTGAGCGCGACTATGTAATTAACACTTTAAAAATGGCAGGTGGTAACGTAGCCGAAGGCGCTAAGCTTGCCAAGCGCAACCGCTCAGATTTTTATAAGTTGATTAAAAAGCATAATATTGATGTTGATAATTTAGGTTAAGGAAAAGCATGCAGTTATTTATGGTGTATTTAGGCGGGCGAATTCAAGGATGCCACATAGAAATGCACGACATTCGCTTTGTGGTTGGGCAAACCATAGAGCAAACTTATACAAAGTTAAAAAGCCAGTGGGTAGGCGACAGAAGTAGTGTTCATATGGATAGCTACATGGCAATTAATCATATTGATGGCTTTAAAGTAGAAGTTGTTGATAGCTATGTGGAGCAAAATAAACAACTCTATTTTGTAAATTTAGGCGCTTACAGAAGTGATTCTATGGCTGAGCAACACGACTTTGCACTGTATGTTGCAAGCAGTAGTCATGAAGCTAAAGAGCGAGCTAAAAACGATTTACTCGCAGGGCTTAGCCATATTCATAAAGATGATTTACATGACGTAGACGATTGTTTTGCGATTGATTTACTCGACAGCCAGCTAAACATTAAGCTCACGCCCAGCGGTATATCGCAGCCTATAAAGCCAGACTGGTTTGGCTATCACATACTTTAAATTATAATAAGTAGCTAAAACTAAGCAGGATTAAGAGTCCTGCTCGTTTTGTTCATCCTTTTCGCTTTTAGCCGCCATTTTAAACGCCACAATAACCAATCCAAACATAGCAAACGGCAGTGCTGCTAACATGTATTCAACCACATTACTGTCTTGAAAATTTGCTTGTAGTAAAAAGTGACCCGCCACACACATTAAAATAACCACTAATAAAATAGGTAGTAACATAAGTTCTTTTTTTGATGAATGGTTTTTCATTAATTGTGAGGCTATAGCTGAAAATAATGCGCCATTGTAATGAGCTTACTTAAGCTTGGCAAACACCGCAGAATTTTTTAATTAATGTTATGATTAGTATCAAACCATTTTATTAATGTTCATGGGAATAAAGTGAAAAGTAACTTAAAAAAAGTTTACCTCGTTGGTGGTGCAGTGCGCGACAAACTGCTAAATATAAAATCAAAAGATAACGATTATGTAGTGATTGGTGAAACGCCAGACACAATGCAGTCGCTCGGTTTTGTACCAATAGGTAGCGACTTTCCGGTTTACTTGCACCCAAAAACAAAAGAAGAATATGCACTTGGGCGCACAGAGCGTAAAAGCGGCAAAGGCTATACTGGCTTTGTGGTTGATGCCAGCCCAACAGTGACGCTAGAAGAAGATTTAGCAAGGCGTGATTTAACCATAAATTCAATGGCGCTTGATGAACACGGTAATATTATTGACCCGTTTAATGGCCAAACTGACTTACAAAATAAAACACTGCGCCACACCACTGAGGCATTTGTAGAAGACCCTGTTCGAGTACTGCGTATTGCCCGTTTTTTAGCCCGCTATGGCAGTGATTGGCGTATTCACCCAAGTACGTATGCATTAATGCGCGAGCTTAAAAATAAAGGTGAGCTAAATCATTTAGTACCTGAGCGCGTGTGGCTTGAAACTGAAAAAGCACTGGGTGAAAAGTACCCTGAGCTTTATTTTGAAGCACTGCAAGGCTTAGGTATTTTTCCAGAACTTGAGCGCATGGTTAATGTACCGCAACCGGCAAACCATCATCCTGAAGGTGATGTATTTGTACATACTATGCTGGTACTTAGGCGTGCAGCCGATTTAAATTTTAATTTAGAAACACGTTTTGCTGCACTAACCCATGATTTTGGAAAAGCGCTTAGTTTTAAAAAATATGGAAACCTACGTGGGCACGAACGCGAAGGTGTTGCAGTTATTGAGGCGTTTTGTGAGCGCTTAAAAGTGCCTAACCGTTTTCGCGATATTGGCGTACTCACCAGTGATAATCACACCCTTTGCCACACGATTGATCAGTTAAGGCCGCAAACCATTCACAAGCTAATAGTGACTAATTTAAATGCGTTGGTACACCCAGAACGTTTTATAGCGTTTACCCAAGCATGCCAATGCGATGCACAAGGGCGTGGTGAAACACTTGTTGATAAGCCATACCCGCAATCAGCTAAGCTGCGAGCAATTCATACTGAACTGCAAAAAATGGATAAGAAGCTGGTAGTGCAAAATGCACTTAAAAATGGCAAAAAAGGCCCTGAAATAGGCGAAGAAGTAAAACTTGCAGAAATAAACTGCATTAAAGCATTTTTAGAACATGAGAAGTCCCAAGCGTAATAAAATTAGACTAAGTAGTGCGATACGCCTTGGTTTTTAGTCGCGTCGTGCTTTCTTAGCTCTTTGTAGTTTGTACTTTTTGGTTTTACATTTTCAGACTCAGGTTTTTTAGAGGGCCTGTATAAGTCAAAAATAAAGTCTAGTTCTTCACGCTCCAGTGATGGTTTCATGAGTATTCCTTCAATTTAACACTTTAATATGATGTAGGGTATGGTCATTCGACTGAATTAAAAGTGAATAGTTACATTTGAAGTTGTACTAAATTGTAACTGGCAGGTTTTGAGGGATGAGAGGTGTTTATTTGTTAATTTATATGGAGTTAAGGTAAATTAAAATAATTCTTTTTAACTAAAAATATACAGCTTAATTTATTACGTACTTACTATTTGCATATAATGCTGTGGCTATAAATATAACGGTACAGATATAACGGTATAAATACAGCCCTAACTATTAGCTAACGGCAGTGTTACGGTAAACACGACACCATCACCTTGTTCGTTGTTTTGCGCAGTTACACTGCCTTTATGATAGTCGCACACCAGCCTTACAATATAAAGACCTAACCCCAAATGTGGCTGTTGCTGCATTTGCTGGCTACGTACCGACACCATAGAGTCAAAAATATGCTCAGTTAATCCTTCGGGTAACGCGGGGCCTGTGTTACTCACTGTTAATGTTGCTTTATTTTCGCTCTGCTTAAGGCCTACATTAATAGCCGTATTGGCCTCACTAAACTCCAGCGCGTTATTAATAAGTTTATCAAGCAGCTGAGCTATAAACTCCGGTGCACCTTGCATAGGTAATTTGTTTTGGCATACATCAAGCGTAAATAACTGGTTTGGGTAAGTAAGCTGATAGCCTTGCATGCAGCCATTTATTACTTTTTGTAAATCAAAAGGCTCAGGCTCGTTGCTTTGAATACTTTGCTCAAGGCGAGTGGCTTCGCTCATGGTGGTTATTATTTTACCTAAGCGTTCAACGCCTTCACTGGCGCGATCGAGGTATTTTTGACTCAGCTCGTTTTGTGGCAAGCTTTGTAAGTTTTCGAGTGACGAGCGCACTACGGCAACAGGCGTGCGAAGCTCATGTGACAACCGCGACGACATATTTTCTAAGTAATCGGTATAGCCACCAAGTCTACTAACAATGTTTGAAAAACTACGAGACAGATCGCCAATTTCATCGTTAGCGTCACTGTAATTAATACTGCCGGTAACACGCCCTTGTGCATCAATTGCTTGCTCAGCTGTATCGCGTAGTCGTCTAATACGGCTCGATATACGCGAGGCAAAAAAGAACAGGGTAACAGTGCCAATTAGCATAACGGCTAAAATAACGTTAAAGAGTTTTTCGAGCGATTTGTTACGCAGTGTTCGTACGCCGTTTGTGGTTTCCTCTGCTATTACTGCGCCAATTACTTGGTCTTGAATCCAAATAGGGTAAGCGGCCGATAAAATAACGGCTTTACTGTCGGGTGTTAATCGCCAAGACGATGCTGGTTGTCCTTTTAATGCTTTCGCTAAATGTGTGCCCTGCATAGAAGCTACATCGTGCAGGGTATCTAAAAACTTATTTTCGGGGCGCGTTAATATTTTATAGTAAATTGGGTGCAAGTAATTTTGCTCAAAGCGCTGCCACCAGGTTTCAGGTGCTTGGTTAGCAAGTCCATCAGCCCAAACGCCATCTGCATTTTGAATAGTACCCGATTGCGCAAGTACACGATGATGGTTATCGACCACCCAAATGCGGCTACCACTGTGGCCCATGCCTTTTAAAATACGGCTAATTTCTGGAGAAGGGACTAATACTGAGCCTAAATCGTTTGGGTTATTTAAGTTTGAGGTCGACATTATTTTAGGCTCTAATAATGCCTCTTTACTATCAATGTCAACAATGGCAAAGCCAAGTTTGTTGCCCAGCATGTTAATAGGAAAGCGCAGCTCTACGTTATAACCTGATTCGGTACTTTCAAAATAGCCCTGAATTTTTGTAAAAGGGGCTTTGGTATTTGCATCAAACGCATTAACCCAGCCGTCTTGGCGCGGCGCAATAATGTAAGTGTTAAACTGGGCGTCAGGTGTTTTTAAACCAATTTGTAAATAATCGTTATTGGTAATGCTTAAGCTATTTTTAGCGCGATAAATAAGTGTGTTATCAGTTACTTTAAATACGGCGTATAAATAATTATCAAATTTTCCCACCATATGATCAAACGATAAGTCACTGGCTTGATGTTTGTTATCTGTTTTTTGTAAGTAGCGCTTGTCGTAATGCCAAAATAGCGGTTGATAGCTGTCCCAATCGTTAAGTTTACCGTCGAGCTGAATAGGGTTTTTAAGATTATAAGCGTATAAATCGCGGCCTTTTACTACTTGGTCTAAAAAGTTAGTTTGCTCGTCAAATAACGCAGGGCGCTCATGCAATGCGGTAGCAAGTGCTCGAGTGGTGCCTACGAGGGTTTTTTCTTGGCCTTGGCGTAAAAACTTTTCCATTTCCCACACGTACTCGTAGCCAAGCCACGGTAGCAGAAACAAAAAACATGAAAGTAATATAAATTTACTGCGCAGACCAAATCGAAGCATTAGTGTTGTTCCCACCGATAGCCCATGCCATACACGGTATCTATGCAATCAAAGGCGCTGTCGAGTGCTATAAACTTTTTACGAATACGTTTTACGTGTGAAGTAATGGTGCTGTCGTCTACATAAATTTTTGCATCGCTCATTAAATCGTTACGGCTTTTAACATGGCCTGGTCGCTGGGCGAGTGAATGCAGCATCCAAAATTCGGTTACGGTTAAATCAACTAATTGTTGTTGCCAAAATACCTGCATACGTTGCGTGTCTAGCGTTAACTGCCCGCGTGTTATGAGTGCATTTGCATCAGCAGGTTGTTCAAGTGCTTCCATTCGGCGAAATAGCGCACCAATACGCGCAGCCAAGTGAGCCAAGCTTATGTCTTTTGTTAGGTAGTCGTCGGCGCCCATGCGCAGGCCGCATACGGTATCTATTTCGCTATCGCGGGCGGTTAAAAAAATAATAGGCAGTGTTTTAGAAAGCGATCGCAATGTTTGGCACAGTAAAAAACCACCATCTATTTCATGGCCTAGGCCAATATCAACAATGGCTAAATCGGGCAGGGCATTTTTAAATGCAGCTTCAGCGCTAGCGCGATCTGCAAAGCCACTCACTTGGTAGCCCTGTAAGCTCAGCATTTCAATGTAGTTTTCGCGGATTGCGGGTTCATCTTCGACGATGGCTATTTTTTTCATTTTAATCATTATCCTATTGCCTCTTTGTGCACTATATCGAAGTTTTTAAGTTAAGTACGCTTAAAAAGGCAATTGCCATTTTTTTGCCACAATTGCTCAGCAGTTTGCCATTTTTGATCCCCTTTGTTGCCACTTGAGCTTGTTTTAATACACCCATCAAAACAAAACATCATAAATTAAAAAGTAAGTTTAAGGATCAAATCATGAAGAAGACATTAATCGCGTTAACACTCGTTGCTAGTTTTTGTACTCCAGCAATTGCCTCAACATCTAACACGCCATCAAAAGAAGCCCATAAAGAAACGGCTATTGGACTAGGTGCAGGCGCTATTATTGGCGGCGTAGTGGGTGGGCCAATTGGTGCGTTTATTGGGGCATTTGCCGGTGGCTTAATAGGCGATTCAAAAGTAGCCGATAACAAAATTGCTGAGCAAGAGCGTGCCATTACGGTCATGAAAGAAAAAACCAGCGATTACCAACACGTGCTTAACCACAACAATATGTTAGAGCAACAGGTAGAAGTGCTTGCCAATCAAAATGAGCAGTTAACTCAAGTTCAAATTAATAACTTATTGGCGATGACGGTACAATTTAAAACAGGTTCAAGTGTTGTTGCCCCGCATTTTGCACTGCAGTTAGACCAACTCATTACCTTGTTAAACAATCAACCACAACTCGTACTTGATTTAAGTGGCTTTGCCGATCAGCGCGGCAATGAGCAAGCTAATCTTTTACTTTCTAAAGCGCGTGTAAATGCCGTGCAAAGCTATTTAATAAAACACGGCGTAAGCCATAAACGCTTAAGCACGCAGGCATTTGGCGAGCAGCAAACATTGGCTAATAGCAACACGGTGGAAGATAACTTTTTTGATAGACGCGTAACGCTTACCACTCGCTCAATGAATAGTGTAAATGGCCAAACGGCGAGTAACTAAAACTAACTGAATCTAAGTAAAGCTAAGCGTTCGATGGAGTGATTTATGTTTAAATTGAGTAAACCAACCAAAATGCTTACTAAAGTAAGCATTTTTATATTCATAGTGATTGTGCTGTTAGCTAGCTTTAAAAGCCATGCGCAATCACCCAAGTTAGAGCTTTTTGATAGCAATGGTGCGCCAGCGGGCTCTGCAATAGTATTAAAAAGCGATGCCAATATGACCTTAACCGGCCTAATTAATCATGTTGTAGTAACGCAGACCTATCAAAACGAAAACCCGTTTGCGGTTAATGCGCGCTACGTTTTTCCATTGCCAGATGAAAGCGCCGTACATGCCATGACAATGCGTATAGGTGAGCGAGTCATTAAAGGCCAAATTGATAAAAAAGTGGAAGCTGAAAAAAAATACGAGGAGGCTAAAAAAGCAGGTAAGCAAGCGGCCCTTGTACGCCAGCAACGCGCCAATATGTTCATTACGAATGTGGCAAACATTGGTCCTGGGGAGCAAGTAATTATTGAGCTTGAGTATCAAGAAATAATTGACTATAGCAGCGGCACATTCGCTATTAGGTTTCCGACTACCATTACACCGCGTTATCACGCGATTAGTGGTGAGGTTGAGGTTAATACTCAAAACCAAACGCATACTAACCCACTCCCAACGGGGTGGTTAAGCCCTGTTTACAGCATTCAAAACATCACTCAAAATAGTACTCAAAATGATAACGTACCAAGCAGCCAATTTAGCTTAAACATAGATATAGACGTAGGCTTAGAGCTGGTGGATATCAATTCTAAATTTCACAATGTTGATGTGCAAAACACTGCGTTTGGACAATATAAAATAGCATTAAATGAGACAAATGCAGTTAATCGCGACTTTGTACTTGAGTTTAAACCGCTGCAAAAAGAGCAAGCTCAAGCCGCATTTTTTACTCAGCAGTTTGAAAATGGTGACCGATACGGGCTTGCTATGCTAATGCCACCGGGGGATCACTTTACACAAACTCAGCGCTTACCTCGCGAAATGGTATTTGTAGTTGATACGTCAGGCTCTATGCACGGGCAATCTATGGAGCAAGCTAAAAAAGCGTTGTTTTATGCGCTGTCATTACTCGATAGCGACGACAGCTTTAACATAATTGGTTTTGACAACATAGTGACTCCAATGAGCGATAAACCACTTATAGCCAGCGACTTTAATTTACGCCGTGCAGAGCGATTTATTTATAGCCTAGAAGCCGACGGCGGCACAGAAATACAAGGTGCGCTTAATGCCGTACTTGATGGCAGCGAGTTTGATGGTTTTGTACGCCAAGTTGTATTTTTAACTGATGGCAGCGTAAGTAATGAAGATGCATTATTTAAAAATATTCAAAGTAAGTTAGGCGATAGCCGCTTATTTACGGTAGGTATTGGCAGCGCACCTAACAGCTTTTTTATGCGCCGAGCGGCAGATATAGGCAAAGGCTCATTTACGTTTATAGGCAGCACAAGCGAGGTGCAACCTAAAATGCAGCAGTTGTTTGATAAGCTTGCACATCCGGCTATTACTAATTTGGCGCTAAGCGATGAAAGCGGTAACAGCTTAGATTTTTGGCCATCACCACTACCTGATTTATATTTTGGCGAGCCTATCATGGTCGCTATAAAACTTAATAATGCTAAAAGTGTGGTACTTGCTGGGCAAACTGCACAAGGGCCCTTAAGTATTAGATTAAGTACACAAAATAGCTCAAGCGCTCAAGGTATAGCAAAACTGTGGGCGCGCCAAAAAATCAAATCATTACTTTTATACAACGAGCAAAGTGTAGTTAAAGATGAAGTACAGGAGCTTGCGCTTACTCATCAATTACTTAGCCCGTTTACTGCTTTTATAGCGATTGAACAAACTCAAATAAAAGAAGTGGCAGAGCAAACGGCGCAAGCTACTAATGCAGTACCACAAGGTATGGCAATGCGTTTACCGCAAACCGATGGGCAAAGCAGGTTACATATATTACTAGGCTGTATTTTATTATTGGGATTTAGCGCCCTTAAAATAAACCGATCATTTAAGTTAAGCAGGGCACGTAAATGAAAAAGTGGCTAAGCGTGGGTTTACTAATAGCTGGGCTTGGATTATTTGGTCACGGCGCTTATATGCAGGCAAAAGCGTGGCTTGCTCAAGTATTAATTGAGCAAGCATGGCAAGAGGCACTTAAATCACCCGACACTAAAGTAAAGCCGTGGTATTACGCCGACAGCTACGTGACTGCAAAGCTTGATTGGCCAAGCCATAATAAAACATTAAGTGTATTAGCTGGAGCGAGTGGTCGCAATTTAGCGTTTGCGCCTAGCCAATTTTTACCTGCAGGGGAGCTGGGCGGAAAAGAATTTGGAAACGAAAAAGGCGCGCTAATAGCCGGGCATAACGACACCCACTTTGCATTTTTACAAAACGCCAAAGTAGGTGAGGCGTTTACTTTGCAACTGCAAAGTGGGGTGATTCAAAATTATAAGGTAACGGGGATTGAGGTTATTCATCAATCCCAAAACTCATTTTTACAAACATCTGGGCTGTATTTGCTTACCTGTTACCCTTTTGATTCGCTTGCCTCGGGTACTGATTTAAGGTTGCTTGTATCTGCGCAAATGTCTTCGCCCGATTCACTAAGCGGTATATCAACCACGAGCTCTTGATGGCGCTGGCTTATCATTACGCCAATAAATACCACAAATATGCTCAGCCATTGCCAAGCGTTGAGCACTTCGCCCAAAATAATAGCTGACAAAATAAGTGTAAAAATAGGAATTAAATTAGAGTACGCAGCAGCGGTTAATACCGATACTTTGCTAATTGCATAGTTGTACATGCCGTAGCCGCCAAGGGTTACACACGAACCTAAATACAAAATGCTCATGAGCGCAGTTAAGTCGTGTTGGTTTTCGCTTGGTAGGTCGATAAAAAATAAAAACGGCGCAAAAAACAAGCTGCCGCTAATACCTTGCAACGCAATTAAAGTCAGGGGCGAGTAGCGATTAGCTAAATGTTTAATACTTACGGTATAAAATGCAGCGCACACCATCGCCATAAGCTCTAAAAAGTTACCTAGTAACGGATTAGGTGCTTGGTCGGTACTTGGTGAAAGAAGCGTAAGTAAAATACTGCCGCCAATACACAGCGTAAAACCGACCACGATGGATTTACTTATGTATTCTTTAAGCAATAAAAAGGCAAGCAGCGCAATAATAATAGGCAAGCAAGAGACAATAACACCGGCCTGCGAGGCTGATGTGTACTCCATTGCATGGCCTTCAAATAAAAAGTATAAGCAAGGCTCAGCAAGCGACATACCCACTAAATACTTCCAGTCACCTTTTAAATACTCAAACCGAATAACGTAGCGCCATAAACAAAGCGACAAAACTAACGTGGTGAGCATGCGTAAAAATATCACCAATGCAGGGTCGTAAATAGCAATGGCGTATTTAAGCGCAATAAAAGAGCTGCCCCATAAAAAGGTGGCAATAATTAAACATAAACTGGCAGGCATAGAGAGTAATTTACTTAATTTAATAAAATCAGATCCTAGCATGAAAATTTTTAACTTGTTCAAAAATACCGAGCTGGTATAAATTAATTCATCTTTAATTAATCAATAGTAAAAAGCACATGCAAAGGGAACAGGTAATAGTTGTAAAGCTTGGTACAAGCGTACTAACTGGCGGCACCGATAAACTAGACAAAGCACATATGGTTGAATTAGTACGCCAATGCTGCGAGCTTAAAAAGCAGGGGCATCACGTTATTTTAGTATCGAGCGGCGCGGTAGCTGCTGGGCGCGAACAACTATTAAAACCCTGTGGCAGAAGCTTAATTGATAAACAAATGCTTGCTGCAATTGGACAAGGTCAACTTATTCATATTTGGCAGAGCTTGTTTGCTTTATACGGGGTAAATGTAGGGCAAATGCTGCTTACTCGCGCTGATGTAGACGACAGAGAGCGCTACCTTAATGCCCGCGATACACTCAATGCGTTATTAAATTACGACGTTGTGCCCATCATTAACGAAAATGACGCAGTCGCTACCAGTGAAATAAAAGTAGGCGACAACGATAATTTATCGGCACTTGTCGCTATTTTGGCTAATGCTAATAAATTATTGCTACTTACCGATCAAGAAGGGTTATTTACCAGCGATCCGCGCACAAACGCCGATGCTACTCTCATTGGTGAAGTAACACATATAAACGATGAGCTGCGCCAACTTGCTGGTGGCAGTGGTACAAACTTAGGTACTGGCGGCATGGCGACTAAACTGCAAGCCGCCGACATTGCAAGGCGCGCAGGCGTTGAAGTTATTATTGCTAAAGGCGCAGGTAAAAACGTTATTTTAAAATGTATGAGTGACGAGTTACCTGGTACACGCTTTTTAAAACTCACCGCTCCAAAAGATGGCCGTAAAAAATGGCTACTAGCTGGGCCTAAAAGTACCGGCCAAATTGTTATAGATGCAGGTGCTATTAGTGCCCTTCAAAATAAAGGTGCAAGCTTACTTGCTAAAGGCGTTACTAATGCATTTGGACGTTTTGAACGCGGTGATTTAATTGATTTAATAGATGCAAAAAATCAAGTAATTGCACGGGGCTTAACGCGCTTTAGTAGCATCGAGGTAAATAAAATAAAGGGTGCGCATTCTAGTCAAATAGGCCAGTTACTCGATTACGATAGTGGTGCAGAAGTACTTCATAGGGATGATATGGTATTGCTATAGAAGCACTTTTAGTAAATTAAATTACTTGAGTGTAATTCTCGCAGTATTACACTTTTTTGATTGTAAATTTGTGCTAAAATCTGGCTCCTTAAATTGTTGTAAGCAGAGCACAGAACATGAAATTAGTTCGTTGGTTTTTAGGTTGTATAATCTTATTCTTTAATTTTGTATTTACTCCTCGCAGTAAAAAGCGTGCAAGCGACGAGCAAGCACAGCTTGATCAGCAAACCTCACAATTTAAACTGTATCAATTTAAAGCATGCCCGTTTTGTGTAAAAGTACGTCGCGCCATTAAACGCGAAGGCTTAAACATAGAAACACGCGATGCAAAAGACAATGAGCAATATCGTCAAGAGCTACTAGAACAAGGCGGCAAAGTTAAAGTGCCTTGCCTGCGTATAGAGCAAAACGGCCAAGTACAATGGCTGTACGAATCAAACGATATTATTGCTTACTTAAACAAAGTAGCTGCATAAACCACTTTTATTATCTCACTTATTTAAAGAGAATATACCATGACAATTCGCACCCGTGTTGCCCCGTCGCCAACTGGTGACCCGCATCTTGGCACCGCTTATATCGCCTTATTTAACTACTGTTTTGCTAAACAACAAGGCGGTGAATTTGTACTTCGTATAGAAGATACAGACCAAGTACGTAGCACGCCAGAGTCTGAACTTGCGATTATGGATAGCCTACGTTGGTTAGGGCTTGAGTGGGATCATGGTCCTGATGTGGGTGGCGAATTTGGTCCTTACCGTCAATCTGAGCGTAGCGATTTATATAAAAAATACGCGCATCAGTTAGTTGATGATGGTAAAGCGTTTTACTGCTTTGCAACAAGCGAAGAGCTTGATCAAATGCGTGAAGAGCAAATGGCAGAAGGCCTACGCCCTAAATATGACGGTCGTGGTTTAAACCATACAGATGAAGAAATTAAAGCAAACTTAGCTGAAGGCAAACCTTACGTTATACGTATGAAAATCCCAAGCGAAGGCACATTTAAGTTTAACGACTACTTACGTGATGAAATTGAGATCCCGTGGGAAAACGTAGACATGCAAGTGCTTTTAAAAGCGGATGGCTTTCCAACGTACTTTTTAGCGAACGTAGTTGACGACCACCATATGGAAATTAGTCATATTTTCCGTGGTGAAGAGTGGATTAACTCAGCACCTAAGTTATTAAAACTGTATGAAGATTTTGGTTGGGAAGCGCCAGTACTTGGTCACTTACCATTACTACGTAACCCAGATAAATCAAAGCTGTCTAAGCGTAAAAACCCAACGTCTATTAATTACTATAAAGAAATGGGCTACCTGCCAGAAGCCGTGCTTAACTACTTAGGCCGTATGGGTTGGTCAATGCCTGATGAGCGTGAAAAGTTCACACTTAATGAGATGATTGAAAACTTCGACATGAAGCGCGTATCGCTTGGTGGTCCAGTATTCGACGTAGATAAATTAAGCTGGTTAAACGGCATGTGGATCCGCGAAAATCTAACCGACGAGCAGTTAATTCAGCGCTTTGTTGATTGGAAGTTTAATGGCGAAATGCTCGCTAAAATATTACCAGAAGTTAAAACACGTATTAATACGCTGTCGGATATGGTTGAGCTTGCAGGGCACTTTGTAGGTGGTATTCCAACTTACGATCCTGCGCTATTAACAGCCGGCAAAGCAGACGAAAACGTGATTCGCCAAGCGCTACAATTTTTTGTATGGCAGCTTGAAGGTTTACGTAGCTTTGAAAAGCCCGCTATTTTTGCAATTGCAAAAGAAGTTGCAACATTCCACGAGCTTAAGATTAAAGACTTTTTAGAGCCAATATTTGTCGCAATTACTGGCAAAACGTCAAGTACGTCAGTGCTTGATGCAATGGAAATATTGGGGTCTGACCTATCACGCGCCCGTTTACGTGTAGCACTTGCTCATTTAGGTATTTCTAAAAAGCAGGCTAAAAATATAGAGCGTGCGTACCGCGAATACCCAAGTGCATAATTGCTAAACAATGTACTTTTAAAAGCCGAGCTTAGTAAAATAAGTTCGGCTTTTTTGTTTCAGGCTGTTTAGCTATATGACATCGTATTTTGATATTGTTTAACTAAAGTATTAGTACTTAGCCCAATGATACAATAGGGTATATAAACTCATGGGAGGCAGTATGATTGCAACCGTTAAAAACAAAGCCATTTTTAGCAGTAACACATTTTCGATAAACCTTGTTACTTACCCAACCAATCATAGCGTAATGAACCATATTGACCCTGTGCAGCAAGGGCGCTATTACAAGCTCAATTTTGTATTAGAGAAACCTAAAGCGGGTGGGGTATTTAAATGCTCAAAATGCATTATAAATTTATTTAATCGCGTGTATTTGTTCAGACCCGATAAGTACGAACACAGCGTATCTAAAATCGAGTCTGGAAAGCGTGTGCTACTGAGCTTTGCGCTTAATATATAATTTGCACTTTTACTTATTAATAGTCGTAGGCCTGTCCGGTGCATAAAACAGATAAGTCGCAGTACGATACAGAGGTTTCACTACAGGAATTAATAGTAAAAGCATTCCCGCCCCTGCGCATAGCATCAGCTTTAAGTAAATCAATCGCGTTTGATTTAGAGCGATTGTAACTTGCATTATTGCTGCCCATACCGTCGCCATCACAGCTTTCACCTTCTATTCGGCCTAAAAGTGTTGCGCCACTTTCGTGTGCTTCTTGGTCGCTATAAAATTGCTGTAAATCTCTTTTATTAACGTAGGTGCCAATTTCTTGAGATAAAACGCCGTTGTCTATATCTGTATGATAAGTCATGCTTGAACAACCAGTTATTGTGGCGAGCACAGTTATTGTTGCTATAAAACGTAGCATATTCATTAATCCTTTAATTTATTTAAAGTAGTAAATTACTAACAAAATCAAATGCTGGCAATGTTTACTGCTGAGTAAATTGTTAGCATTTGTAAATGTATTTAGATTTTACTGAGCATAGGGTAAGTAAACAAAAAGAAGTGACAAACATTAACCAACCAATGGCATAAAATAGCCCACTCTAAGCGCTGCGTTTTATAAAAAACATAGCCGTATCCTAAGCCTGCAATAAATGAAACCAATACATAGTTAAATCCTCCAGCAAAATGCGCCAAAGCAAACACTGCAGCTGTCATTATTGGAGCAAGTAGCGCTAGGCGAGTAGATGTGATTATTTGGCTAAGTTTGGTTTGTAATAAACCTCTAAACAAAGCTTCCTCAGTTACACAGGTAAATAAAAGATTAATAGCAATAAAGGCTAACCAAAAGTTGGGCACTTTTGGGTTAAAGCTTACAAGTCCAAGTGTTAAAGCCGCAGTGAGCGAAGCTAAAACAGTAGCAATAATTATAAAAATAGGTTGTTTAACGTTTAATGGGCCTGCTTTATTAGAGTCTGCTTTTAAAGCTTTTTTATTCGAATAAAAGTAAGCACAAAGGAATAACCCAGCCATAGCTTTATCAAAATTAGCATAAAGGGTAAAAGCAATCGCATCGCTTGTAATACACTCATCTATAACAATAGGGAGGTTATTAAAACCAGGCACCCAATGAAGTGCTAATGCCAATGAGGAAACTATAAAAACAGTACTTAATATAGCGCGTATTATTGCCCGCTTTGTATTTAGCACACTGTAGTATAAAACAACGTAAAGCCCAGTACTGAGCAGTGCATATAAATTTATGTAACCTTGAAAATACGCACTTACAACACCTAAAGCTAGTAAGTAGTGCCAAAGGGGTTGCCGCATTATTGATATTTTGCAGTACGGAAAAACACATATAATTGATAGCGCTAATAAATAAAAAGTCATTGTTTTTTATTGCTCTGTTTTATTTAGCCATTAATCTAACAGATTCGACCTCTCAATATTTTTTTTCTGGTAATATAGATAGGTTATAAGCAGTTTAAGCAGTGAACAAACTATGTTAAGTCCTTTTTTTCAGCAGCATGCTGATTATGTTTCTATCTCTCGTGAGCAGGGTTGTCGATTCGCTAAATGCGTTGCTGACGATTACAATCCACTTCACGACAAAGATGCCAAAAAGTTTTGCGCGCCAGGAGACTTACTTTTTTCATTGGTACTAGACCGCTACGGTATTAGTGAACAAATGGAATTTACTTTTGCTGGTATGGTTGATGAAAACACCAAACTTAATTTTCCTGAGGGAGCTGATGAGTTTGATGTTACCAATGGCGAAAAAGTAATTTTAAAGGTAAAGCGCAGCGGTAAAACCAGCCAATGCCCAGCATTAACTAATAGTCTTATAAAAAATTATGTTGAGTTTTCTGGTACTACTTTTCCGCATGTAATTATTCCATTAATGGGCAAGCAAGAGGTAATGATAAACCCTGCTCGTCCGATGGTGATTTACGAATCAATGCTTATCAATCTTGATAATCTTAATATTACAGAACCAGAACTTGAGTTTGCAGAGCCTAGTTTTGAGTATGCCGGTAAGCGCGGAAAAATCACACTACGTTTTAACCTGTTAGAAAACGGCGTTAAAGTGGGTAGTGGTGAAAAGCACATGGTGGTTTCGGGTATTCGCGAATACTGCCAAGCAACAGTTGATGATTTAATCGCGTTTTACAACGAACGTAAAGCGACACTAAAGCCAGCTTAAAGCTACAGAAAATTATAAAAGGCGCTAAATACAACTGTTATTTAGCGCCTTTTTTATTGGTTTTTTATTGTTTTAGCGCTAAAGCGAAAGTGAGTAACTACGATTAAATACTTTTCTGAACTGGTTAATTTACGCAGTACAGTAATATGCGTACAATAGCGCTCTTTGTTATTTTAAAGCTAAGCCTATGTCTGCCACTACGTTCTCATCACTTAATCTCGACCCGTTATTATTAACTGCGATTGAGCAAAATAATTACACTCAACCTACCGCAATTCAGATTAAAACCATTCCGCCTATTTTAGCCGGAAGTGATGTAATGGGCAGTGCACAAACAGGTACAGGTAAAACAGCTGCTTTTGTTTTACCGCTGTTACATAAGCTTTTAAATACACCTAAAAAAGATGAACCAGGCGTTGCTCGTGTTGTAATTTTAACGCCAACCCGTGAGCTTGCTCAGCAAGTATTTGCAAGCTTTGAAAAGTACGCACAAGGCACTAACATTAATGGTGCTTTAGCGTATGGCGGCGTAAGTATTGGTCCACAAATAAAAGCACTTAAAACAGCCCAAGTTATAGTGGCAACACCTGGGCGTTTACTTGATCATATAGTTAAAGGCAGTGTGGTGCTTTCAAGCGTAGACTCCTTAGTGTTTGACGAAGCTGACCGCATGCTTGATATGGGTTTTATTGATGAAATTAGACGTATATTGCGCCATATCCCAGGCGATCGCCAAACCTTACTATTTTCAGCTACGTTTGATGACAGCGTGTTTGAGCTCAGTAAAAAGTTATTAAAAAACCCAGAGCTAATTGAAGTTGATAAACGTAACTCAGCAGCCGTTGAAGTAGAGCAAGTTATTTACGCTGTAGATGAGGATCGTAAGCGCGAGCTTGTATCGCACATGATTGGCATGAAAAACTGGCGCCAAGTGCTTATTTTTACCCGCACAAAACAAATGGCTGATCAGCTCGCTAAAGAAATGTGTAAAGACGGTTTAAAAACCGAGTCAATCCATGGCGACAAATCACAAGGCGCGCGCGACCGCGCACTACAAAACTTTAAAGATGGTATTACACGAGTACTTGTTGCAACGGATGTAGCCGCGCGTGGTTTAGATATTTCAACACTTAGATACGTAATTAACTTTGAGCTACCATACATTGCAGAGGATTACGTACACCGTATTGGTCGTACAGGTCGTGCAGGTGAGCAAGGGCTTGCTATGTCGTTGGTTAGTATTGATGAGCAATGGTTACTAGAAGAAATAGAAGTACTACTCGATACGCGTTTAACGCCACAATGGTTAGCAGGCTACGAGCCCGATCCAAATAAAAAGCCAAAAGATAATCGTAAAAATACTAATAAGTCGCGAAAAGATCGCGATAAAAAGCGTATTACCGGTAAAAGAGAGCCAAGTAGACGCCGTAAATAATAGCTTTTCCTTTGCTTTTTTGCCTATACTGGAGCTATTAAATAGCCGAGGTAAAGCAATGTTTGAAATTGATCAATGGGCATTTTCTGGTATTGATGGCCAAATATCTTTGCATAAA
Source organism: Pseudoalteromonas sp. GW168-MNA-CIBAN-0100 (assembly GCF_040309225.1). Lineage (NCBI taxonomy): Bacteria > Pseudomonadati > Pseudomonadota > Gammaproteobacteria > Alteromonadales > Pseudoalteromonadaceae > Pseudoalteromonas > Pseudoalteromonas sp. GW168-MNA-CIBAN-0100. Next base: position 39,534 of record NZ_JBEOOL010000007.1, read on the forward strand.
TGGCAAAAAACAATCGACCTTATAACGGGGCTTTTTTCAGCCCCGTCTGGTTATATAGTTCAGGCAACAAGCAAAGGCTATCGCGTTGTTATTAGAAGTAACGAAGGTGGCTCTAACTTTGAGACCAACCCTATACTCCCTCCTCAAACTCCTCTGTTTTGTCGCCACGTAGCTGAAACTAACAATACATTATATGTTAATGATGCAAGTAATAATGATGCATGGAACACCCTACCAGAAGTAGTTGAAGACGGTGTTGAATCCTACCTAGGTTTACCCATTCATTGGCCTGAAGGCGAAGTGTTTGGCACGTTATGTTTAAAAGACACTAAAATAACAAGCTATACCGATGAATACTTTGAACTCATAGAACAGCTACGCGATTTGATTGAAGACGACTTAGCGCTTGTTTATAGCTATGAGCAAATGCGTGAAATAGCCATGTTAGACTCATTAACGAATATTTATAATCGCCGAGCACTTAACTTACTAGCTCAGCAAAAGCTTAACTTAGCACTGCGTTTAGGCTTTGACGTGTGTTGTTTGTTTATCGATATAAACGACTTTAAAAAATTAAACGACACCTGCGGACATGAAGTGGGCGACAAAGCCTTAATTATATTGGCAGATACGCTAAAAACGCATTTAAGAGATGCTGATATAGTAGGGCGCTTAGGTGGCGATGAGTTTGTTGCAGTAATGCAAGTAAGCGATAAAAGCAAGATTAACTACATCATGGATAAAATTTCGACTGAGTATTCAAAAGCCTTACTCAAAGAAGACGTTTGCGATTTATCGCTTAGTATTGGTTATAGTTTTACTAATAAGCAAAAGCAGCCCTTTGAAGCGCTATTAAATGATGCAGACCACGCAATGTATAAAAATAAACAAGCGTATAAGCTCGCTAAAAAGGCACAATAATAAAAGGAGGTTCGTCATGACTCATGCCACACAAACTTGGCTGGTTTTTTCTGCGATAGGTTTTATTTTTTCCTTAGCAATAATAAGCTTATTTGAAACGTTCCCTAGCATTAGATTTATATCTAATGAGGGAATAATTTTTGGTGTTATGTGCTCCTCTATGGGGTTTGCCTTAAAAAGGCTTGAGAGTAATAACCAAAAACACCTTCAATAAATAGCTTAAGCTGCAAATCTTTACTTGTATTTATTAATTAATTTTTCAAAGAACGGACATAAAAAAGCAAGCCATGAGGCTTGCCAAGAAGGGTGTTAATTAGCTCTAACCTAGCTTTTAAGCTATTAGCTTTTCCGCAAGGTTCAATTCCATAATGGCTTTTAATAAACGGTATAAATTAATTGACGCGTCAATTTCTTCTTTACGGTTTGTTAAGCTTTCAATATTTAAGCCCAGCGGTACATCTAAATGCGCACAGCTTTTAAGTATTAAGTCGAGGTTTTCGCGGCAAATACGGACTGATTCGCTTAATGTATTGTCTGCATCAAGCATGCGCCATTTAGTTGCCTCTGGCACTGAGATACCCAACCATTGCATAAACTCTAAGGTTTTTTCGCCGCCGCACGGGGTAAACGTTAATATAATACGTTGAGGTGTAATCCCTTGTGCTTTACATGTACGTGCGTAGCTAGTAATTAACTCTATAGTCGCTTGTGCATCGTAAACAGCTTGCGATATAAAAAACTGACAACCTTGTGCTGTTTTTTCTATTAATCGTTCGTGCTCATTTCGTTTACTTGAATGGCGCTCGGCAATCGTAACGCCACCTAAAAAGAAATCATCTGATTGCTCAGCCATCGCTTTATAAGCATCTGGCAGGCTTAGCTTTATATCGCCTATCGATGATGGGCTACCTACTAAAACTACATTTTGTAAATCGTAGTCGTTTTTAGTTTCACTTAGCCAATCTTTAAATTCGCCTACGCCACGCTGCGCCACACTTTTATAAGTAATCACATCTTGTGCAGATAAATTACGAAGTAAATGGCTGTATTCACGCGGATCAACGGTTTGTTTAAACGCAAATGGACGGTCTTGATTAGTGCGGCTGCTTTCGTCTTGAATGTCATAAATTATCACGCCGTCGTATTCAATTTCGTGTAAGCGACCTAATAGCTTTTCTGCAATGGTTTTTAATTGCGCTTTATCGGTGCCAATTTTAGGCGGGGTAGTACCAATAAGATAAACACCTTGGTTGGTGTCCACTATCTTCTCTTTTAGTGATAAAGCCATAATCCTCATTCCAGCTAAGTTTGTTTTGATGGATTTAATATAGCAGCCATTTAGACGTCTAGATAGATTTATTTAATGAAAGTTTTTCAATTAACATGATGTTTATTCATAGTGCTTGTTCCCATAATTTATAATTGACACAGTTGTTTACATAATAAATTCCCTTGGGGCTCTTATATTTATTGGCTTTGGGGCATAATTAAAGAGTTAAATCTGACAACAAATTTGCTCAATTTAAAAAGGGACAACAATGAAATTTAAATTATTAGCAACCAGCTTAGCGGTATCGCTGGCGTTAACAGGTTGCGCCATGCAACAAAACCAAAGCACGCAAACAACTGCACAACAAGAACAAGTAAATAAAGCTGATGACCGTGTTTTCTCGCAAGATTATTTAATTGAAGAGCTAGAAAACGGCTTACGTGTCATGGTTGTTAAAACCGACTACCCTGATGTAGTGTCGCTGCAAATTCCGGTATCGGTTGGGTCGCGTAACGAAGTTGAAGAGGGCAAAACAGGCTTTGCTCACTTTTTTGAACACATGATGTTTAAAGGCTCACAAAAATACCCTGAAGATGTGTACTCAGACATATTAAAAAATTCAGGTGTTGATAACCGCGCTTATACAACAAACGATTTTACAAACTACCATTTAAACTTTTCAAAACAGCATCTTGATAAAGTGCTTGAGCTTGAAGCTGATATTTTTCAAAACTTAACCTACACCGAAGAGCAATTTAGAACAGAAGCACAAACGGTAAAAGGTGAGTACTTAAAAAACAACGCGAGCCCAATTCGTAAATTATTAAGCGCTGTACGCGAAGAAGCGTTTGATAAGCACACGTATAAACACACCACTATGGGCTTTTTTAAAGACATAGAAGCCATGCCAGCTCAAATGGCGTACGGGAAAGAGTTTTTTGCTAAATTTTATAAACCTGAGTATGTGTCACTTGTTATTGTGGGCGATGTAGATCCACAAGCAACAATGGCAATGGTTAAAAAGCATTGGGGTAGCTGGAAAAAGGGTAACTATGTTGCTGACATTAAAGCAGAGCCTGTTCAACAAGCACCAAAATATTTGCACCAGCAAGATGAAGCGCTACCAGGGCATTGGTTACTTGTATCGTACAAAGGCGCTGCGTGGGAGCCTGCTAAAAAAGACAGAGCGGCACTTGATTTAATCTCACAGCTTTATTTTTCAAATAATTCAGATTTATATCAAGAGCTAGTGGTCGACAAAAAAATTGCCAGCCAAATGTTTACCTATAACCCAGAGACCAAAGATCCGGGTTTATTACACGTATTTGTTAAAGTAGAAAACGCAGATGATTTAGCCACTGCGCGCGATGCCATTAACCGAACTTATGCAAAAGCACGCACTGAGCTTGTTGATGAGCAAAAGTTGAGTGATTTAAAATCGAACCTTAAATACAGCTTTATTAATGGCTTGGATTCATCGCAAGCGATTGCATCAACTCTTGCCAGCTACATGCATTTTGAGCGCGATCCTGAGGTTATAAACCAGCTGTATAAATCGGCAGATAACATCACCAGCGCAGATATTAAAGCCGTTGCTAACAAATACTTTACTGATAACGCACGTACCACATTAACGATGTCGGCACTTGATAAAGCCCCAGGTTTCGAGCAAGAGGTTGATTTAAATGCGCTTACTGCAAAGCTTGAACAAGCACCTGCGGCACCTGTATTTAAAGTACTTGATAAAACCAATAGCTCGCCATTAATTGATGTTAACTTTTTATTCAATACCGGTGCGGCTGCCGACCCACAAGGTAAAAAAGGTGTTGCTGCGCTCACTGCGGCTATACTTGCACAAGGTGGCTCAGAGGCGACAAGCTATAAAGATATTCAAAAAGCACTTTATCCGCTTGCGGGTAGCTTTGGCTATCAAATAGATAAAGAAATGCTGTCGTTTCAAGGGCGTATTCATAAAGATAATGCGGCGCAGTGGTATACACTTGTGAGCGATCAATTACTAAACCCAGGTTTTAGAGATGACGATTTTAAGCGCCTTAAAAAAGAAATGATCGACGGCATTAAGTCAGGCTTAAAAGCATCTAACGATGAAGAGCTAGGCAAAGAAGTGCTATACAGTGCGCTTTACAAAAATCACCCTTATGAAAGTTACAACTACGGTGATATTTCGGATTTAGAAGCGTTGACGCTAGATGATGTTAAAGCGTTTTATAACAGCGAGCTTACGCAATCTAAACTCACGGTTGGCTTAATTGGGGCTGTGCCTGCAAAGCTTAAAGCTAAAATGATGAGCGATTTTGCAACGCTACCAAAAGGTGAGCAAAGCCGTTTAAGTATTCCTGATGCACCAGCGCTTAAAGGTCATCATGCAACTATTGTAGAAAAATCGGCGCAATCGACAGCGGTATCGTTTGGTTTTCCTATTGATACAATAAGAAGTAGCGAAGACTGGACAGCCCTTTGGCTTGTGCGTTCGTACTTTGGTGAGCACCGTAGTTCTAACAGCTTTTTATATGAGCGCATTCGTGAAACTCGCGGTATGAACTATGGCGATTACGGATACATTGAATACTTTCCACGTGGTATGTTTCAAACCAAGCCTGATGCAAATCTAGGGCGCTCTGAGCAAATATTTCAAGTGTGGTTACGCCCACTTCGCTCTAATAACGATGCGCACTTTGCAACACGTACCGCCTTGTTTGAGCTAGATAAGCTAATTAAAAATGGTATGAGCGAAGATGACTTTGAAGCAACGCGTAACTTTTTAATTAACTTTGTGCCGCAAATGGTGGCAAGTCAAAACCGCCAATTAGGTTACGCACTTGATAGCGAATTTTACAACATAGATAGCTTTGTAAGTTACGTAACTAACAAACTTAAAACGCTAACGCTTGCTGATGTAAATCGCGTTATTAAAGAAAACTTACAAACAGACAATGTTCACTATGTGTTTATAACCGCAGACGGCGCTGATATGCAAAAACGTTTAGCATCGCAGCAAACCTCACCAATGGTTTACAACACAAAAAAACCAGCGGAACTAGTTGCTGAGGATAAAGTAATTGCTGATTACAAATTAGCAATTCCTGCAAAAAATATTGAAGTAGTAAAAGTTGAAAAAGTATTTCAATAATTTAAGTGGTTTTTAATGGTTGGAAAGTGCCCTAACTTATGGGGCACTTTATATCTTTAATGACTCTGTAGTAGGGTCCTTTAATTAATGAAACGCGCATCATATATTTTGATGGCAATACCAATAATCATAATTATTAAACTAATGAGAAGTAATATATTTATTCCACGCTTTTCTTTATTTTTTAATTCAGAGTCATCACTCATTTTGAATTCCTCATTTCTATTTGTTTATGTAAAAAATCAATAAAACTAAATATAGCTTAGCTCGGTATAATGAACAAACTTAGCTTAAATCCTAATTAATTTAGCGTTTTTTTACGCCGTCAGCTGTACGTCAGTCCGTATTTTTTCATATGACAGGTGAGCTTTCGTATGTTGCTAGCTTTTGATTTTTATTAATTTACTATATTTTAAGTATGTATTGGTAATTTTAGCTACTGTCGTATAACTTAATCTAAAAAATGGGTACGTATTTGAAATATCATTTCTGGGTGCTAGGGCGTGTTGAACTCTGTGGATTGAAATTTGTTCAATCTAGGGTCGATTTAATCGCGGCGCGAGGTTTGTAACCTAGTGGGCTAAGTAAAAACCGAGCAACAAAGAGTTAATCGTCCCTAGTTATATCTAATAACCAGAACAAATAACTAAGGGATTAACACCTTAGGCTTTAAATCCGTTAGACTTGGGAAAAGGCTATTTTATATCAACTTAAGGCAGTGCAGTATTATGCGTCATGCAATTTGGCAACAGCTTCGCGACGAAGCTAACGATGTAGTAACACGTGAACCATTATTAGCAAGTCATGTTTATTCATGCATTTTGAATCATGATTGTTTAGGTTCGGCATTGAGCTTTATTGTTGCTAATAAGTTGGCTGATGCGGTGGTATCGGCATTCACTATCCGAGAGCTGTTTGACCAAGCATTTGTAAAATGTGACCGTATGCTATCTTTTGTTGCTGAGGATATTAAAGCGGTAAAAGACCGCGACCCTGCATCAGAAACCTATCTTACGGTTATATTAAATCTAAAAGGTTTTCATGCTATTCAGGCACACCGTTTGGCTAATTGCTTGTGGCAACAAAACCGCAAAGAGTTAGCGCGCTTTATTCAAAGCCGTAACTCTGAAGTGTTTGGGGTTGATATTCACCCAGCATGTAAAGTAGGTAAAGGCATTATGTTTGACCACGCAACCGGTATTGTTATTGGTGAAACAGCGGTAATTGAAGATAATGTATCAATTTTGCAATCTGTAACGCTTGGCGGTACAGGTAATGAGCAGGGCGATCGTCATCCTAAAATTAGAGCGGGTGTATTAATTGGCGCTGGCGCTAAAGTGCTTGGTAATATTGAAGTAGGTGAGGGCGCACGAATTGGTGCGGGCTCAGTTGTACTTAGCAATGTTCCACCACACACAACCGCTGTTGGCGTACCCGCTAAAATTATTGGTCGACCGGATTGTGAGTGTCCGGCGCAAAGTATGAACCAAAACTTTTTAGCAAATCCTGAGCCTGAAAACGAATCGCACACGAGTGCAATGCTATAAGTAATTAAAAAATAATAAAACTTAAAAGGAATTAACATGAACAAGAATAGTTTATTGGCTCTAGGGATTGGGTTTATTGCGGGTGTAGGTTTAACTTGGAGCTACTTTAACGCAGCTTCAAGTCATCCAGAATCTGTTAAGTCGCAGCCAAGTTATGAAAAACAGCAAAAGCTTCATACTGAACAACAAAGTAATGAAGTATTAAGTAATGCAGACTCTGCAGTACCTGAGCAAGATGCTAGTATAGAGCCCGCTGAAGACACGCCTCCAACCTATTCAGAAACCCAAATGCTTGATGAACTACCTTTAGAAGAGCAAGTAACTCAGCTTAAGCAGCAACTCGCCGAACAGAAAGCGACAGTTAAAAGCATTTTAAAGCAAATGAGAGGTCCTTCAGATTTTGAGAAGATCTTACGTGATAAATTTGAAAAGCAAACGCGTGACGAAGAATGGGCTTATCGTACTGAAATGGCATTACAAGATTTTTTATTAACAGCTGATTTAGCGATTATACCCGATGTTGTTAGTGCAAAATGTAAAACGACGATATGTGAATTTGAACTAGCCGCACCCGCTGATAACGACACATTTGATAATTCTCAATGGCGAGAGCTAAACGACAAGTTGATGAAGCAAGAGTTTTGGCAACAATTTAAAAGCACTACCTCCACATCAAGCGATAGCGAGCTTAAATTGTTGCTAAGTACAGAGTTTTAAGTAATACCAACTTTATGTAATAGGTATAACCTGTGATTCTATAGAGCCATCAACGAGCTCTGTAATCAAAACATCGCCTGTTTTAATTTGCCCCACAGATTTAACCACTTTGCCTTGTTGTGTTTTAGTGATGCTATAGCCGCGCGCTAAAACATTAAGCGGACTTACTGAATCTAACCTGCTTGCTTGCAGTGCTAAGCTATTATTCGCTTGCTGTAACTGATGTTGTATAGCTTGGTTTAGCCTAGCTTGTAATTGCGAAAGTTGATGGCTTGCTGTAGCGAGTTTTTTATCGGGTGATTGGCGCATTAAACGCGGCGTTAAGTTATTGAGTGTGCGTTCTTGTTGGTATAAACGATTACGCATCGCCTGTTGCAGCGCAATGCTTAGCTCATCCAAACGTTGTGATTTTTGATTAAGCTGATTACGCGGATGACATAAATTAAGGCGGTGTTGTAACTGCGTTGCTAGTGCGCGCTTGTCGGCAATGCCGTGCTTAAACGCGTTAGATAAACGATTAACTAATTGCGTTACTTTGTTGTGTAACTCTTGCGTATTTGGGCTTACAAGCTCAGCTGCGGCTGATGGGGTCGCTGCACGAACATCAGCAACGTAATCGCTAATAGTGGTATCTATTTCGTGGCCTACCGCACTTACTATGGGTAATTCACTTTTGAAAATAGCGCGGGCGAGCTGTTCGTGATTAAAACACCATAAATCTTCAAGTGATCCGCCGCCTCGCCCTAAAATAAGTACGTCTACTTCATCACGTGTGTTGGCTAATTCAATTTGGTTAATTAAATGCACGTGCGCTTCTTTGCCTTGTACCATAGCAGGGTAAATGATGACTTCTAGCTGCGGTGCACGGCGTTTGAGTACCGTTAAAATATCTTTTATAGCAGCGCCGGTTGCTGAGGTAATAACACCAATGCGATTAATATTTTGGGGCAATGGCTGTTTGTGAGCAGAGCTAAATAATCCTTCGGCGGCTAAACGCATTTTAAGCGCATCAAATTCTTGTTTTAGCTGGCCTTCGCCTGCGGGTTCCATATGCTCAACAATAAGCTGGTAGTCACCGCGAGGTTCATAAAGCGATACACGCGCTTTTACTGTAACTTGTGCGCCATTTACAGGGCGGTAGCTTTGGTTGCGATTATTGCCTCGCCACATGGCGGCTTTAATTTGTGCTTTATCGTCTTTTAACGAAAAGTACCAATGTCCAGATGCAGGGGTAATAAAGTTAGAAATTTCGCCCGTGAGCACTAAAGATGCAAAACCTTGCTCAAGGATTGTGCGAATTTCTCTATTAAGGCGTGAAACGGTGTAAACCGCCTGCGAAGGCTTCGAAAACATAAAAAACAACCTAAAACTATTTATAAAGCAAGGGTCTATTGATCTTTGCAGGTTAAAATTTGTTCAAACTAAGGGCGATTTAATCGCGGCGCGAGGTTTGTAACCTAGTGGGCTAAGTAAAAACCGAGTAACAAAGAGTTAATCGCCCCTAGGCTGAACCCTTTGGGCAGCGCTTGTTTGGCATTGATGCTACGTTATCGCCTATTTATGGGGAATAACCACACTACATAGGCTCTGCCTTGCCTAAATACCTAACAAACTGCTGCAAATTTAACCTTAAAAGGCCAATAGACCCTATATTATCATAAATATTTGCGAAATATTATTTACTCATGCCAACAACGCTGTTAAAATTTGGCCGCAATTCCTTATCTTAGATCCACATGTGAGAAGTTGCCAAAATGCTTAGAATCGCTAAAGAAGCTCTTACCTTTGATGACGTACTTTTAGTACCTGGTCATTCTACTGTTTTGCCACACACGGCAAATATTTCAACTCGCTTAACGCGTGGTATCAAACTTAACTTGCCGCTTATTTCAGCATCTATGGATACTGTTACAGAAGCTCGTTTAGCTATTGCCCTTGCGCAAGAAGGTGGTCTTGGTTTTATTCATAAAAACATGACTATTGAAGAACAAGCGAAAAACGTACGTAAAGTTAAAACCTACGAAGCAGGTATTGTTTCATACCCTGTAACGGTTACTGCCGATTTAACAATTGCAGATGCAATTGAGCTTTCGCACGAAAAAGGTTTTTCAGGCTTTCCGGTTACCGATAGCAATAATGTGCTTGTAGGCATTGTTACTAGTCGTGATATGCGTTTTGAAACTAAGCTTGAACAGCCTGTTTCTACCGTTATGACTAAAAAAGAAAAGCTTGTTACCGTTAAAGAAGGCGCAGCACGCGAAGAAATTTTAGGCTTAATGCACGAACACCGCATTGAAAAAATCCTTGTTGTTGATGATGAATTTAAACTTAAAGGCATGATCACAGTAAAAGATTACCAAAAAGCCCAAGACAAACCTGACGCATGTAAAGACGACCAAGGTCGTTTACGTGTAGGTGCTGCTGTAAGTGTTGGTGCAGGTACTGATGAGCGTATTGCTGCATTAGTAGAAGCGGGTATTGATGTTTTACTTATCGATACATCGCATGGTCACTCTCAAGGTGTTATTGACCGTGTTACTAAAACGCGTAAAGAGTACCCAGACTTACAAATTATTGCAGGCAACATAGCAACAGCTGAAGGTGCGATTGCACTTGCTGATGCGGGAGCGGATGCAGTTAAAGTAGGTATCGGCCCAGGTTCTATTTGTACTACACGTATTGTTACCGGTTGTGGCGTTCCACAAATTACCGCTATTTCAGATGCTGTTGAAGGCTTAAAAGGTCGCGACATTCCTGTTATTGCTGATGGTGGTATTCGTTTTTCTGGTGATATTGTTAAAGCACTTGTTGCTGGTGCATCGTGTGTAATGGTGGGTTCACTTCTTGCTGGTACTGAAGAAGCACCAGGTGAAGTTGAATTATACCAAGGCCGTTATTACAAATCTTACCGTGGTATGGGCTCATTGGGCGCGATGGATCAAAAAGAAGGTTCATCAGATCGTTACTTCCAAAAATCAAACGAAGCAGACAAGTTAGTACCTGAAGGTATTGAAGGTCGCGTAGCTTACAAAGGTCCTATTGCAACGATTATTCATCAGCAAGTGGGCGGCCTACGAAGCGCTATGGGCTTAACGGGTTGTGCAACAATTGAAGAGCTAAATACAAAACCACAATTTGTACGTGTTACTTCAGCAGGTATGGGTGAGTCGCACGTTCATGATGTGCAAATCACTAAAGAAGCACCAAATTACCGCTTAGGTTAAGCAGCGTAATTAATTTAATATACTGGGCTTGCTTTGCAAGCCCTCTTTTTAGTCGTTTACATTAACAAACGGCATTTAGCATCAGACTTTACGAGATACTCCATGAGCAAAGATATTCACGATTCACGAATTCTCATTTTAGACTTTGGTTCACAATACACTCAATTAATCGCCCGTCGTGTGCGTGAAATTGGTGTTTACTGTGAGCTTTGGGCATGGGATGTGACTGAAGAGCAAATCCGCGAGTTCAACCCACAAGGTATTATTCTTTCTGGTGGTCCAGAATCAACAACACTTGAAAACAGCCCGCGCGCTCCTGAGTATGTATTTAATGCAGGCGTGCCTGTGCTAGGTATTTGCTACGGTATGCAAACAATGGCAGCTCAACTTGGCGGAAGTGTACACAGCTCTGATAAAAAAGAGTTTGGTTACGCACAAGTAGAAAAAGTAGGCAGCTGTGCATTATTTGATGCAATTGAAGACAGCATTACCGATGGCGGCAACGGCATACTCGACGTATGGATGAGCCATGGCGACAAAGTAATGGATATTCCAGCTGGTTTTGCAACAACAGCTAAAACATCTACTTGTCCACATGCTGCAATGTCTAACGAAGAAAAACGTTTTTACGGTGTACAGTTTCACCCAGAAGTAACACACACGCATCAAGGTCAGCGCTTATTAGAGCGTTTTGCTATTGATATTTGTGGCTGTGAAAAATTGTGGACTGCTGCAAAAATTATCGATGATGCTATCGAGCGTATTAAAGAAACAGTTGGCGATGACGAAGTTATTTTAGGCCTCTCTGGTGGTGTTGATTCATCGGTTGTGGCTATGCTTATTCACCGTGCAATTGGCGAAAGACTAACATGTGTATTTGTTGATAATGGTTTACTTCGTTTAAACGAAGGCCAACAAGTAATGGACATGTTTGGTAATAAATTTGGCTTAAATATTGTTAAAGTTGAAGCTGAAGAGCAGTTTTTAAATGATCTAGCGGGTAAGTCAGACCCAGAAGATAAACGTAAAGCCATTGGTCATACGTTTATTAATGTATTTGATGAGCAAGCCAAAAAGCTTAAAAATGCAAAATGGTTAGCGCAAGGTACAATTTATCCTGATGTAATTGAATCAGCGGCATCTGCAACTGGTAAAGCGCATGTTATTAAATCTCACCACAATGTGGGCGGATTACCAGATGACATGAAAATGGGCCTTGTTGAGCCATTACGTGAATTATTCAAAGATGAAGTACGTAAAATTGGCCTAGAACTAGGTTTACCGTACGACATGCTTTACCGTCATCCTTTCCCTGGACCAGGTTTAGGTGTGCGTGTACTTGGTGAAATCAAAAAAGAATACTGTGATTTATTACGCCGCGCTGATGCGATTTTCATCGAAGAGCTTCACAAAGCTGAGCTCTACCATAAAGTAAGCCAAGCGTTTACTGTATTCTTACCTGTTAAATCGGTAGGGGTTATGGGCGATGCACGTAAGTACGATTGGGTTGTATCACTTCGTTGTGTGGAAACAATCGACTTTATGACAGCGCGCTGGTCACATTTACCTTATGAGTTTTTAGGTGTGGTATCAAACCGTATCATTAACGAAATAGATGGTATTTCTCGTGTTGTTTACGATATTTCAGGTAAACCACCTGCAACTATCGAATGGGAATAATTAATTTTAGTTTTAATTAACTAATTTTAAGTGATTAAAAAACGGCGAATTAGCATGCTAATTCGCCGTTTTGTTTATTTAAAAAGCAGTTAAACTAAAAGAGTGATTTTTCTCTTTACCTTTGGCGAAACTTCTCTATAATTCGTCGTCATTGCAGGGGCGTAGTTCCAATTGGTAGAACAGCGGTCTCCAAAACCGATGGTTGGGAGTTCGAATCTCTCCGCCCCTGCCATTTCTTCTTTACATCGTTTTTATTACTTCTTATATTGTTCAAATGTCTAATCTACTGAGTTGTTATGCATACACGTTACGCAGCTATTTTTGATATAGAAAATCTTGAACTCAATCAACATTATTGTCCTCAAGCAAATGATCAAGCTAATACTTTATCGCAAAGCTCGATAGCTAGTTCTTTAACGCTAAATGAGCAACTACTTGCAGACATTAAACTCAGTGCAGAACCTATTATTATAAATAGCGTTGTACAGGGCAGTGAGATGCAATTAAACGACAATAAGCTTACATTGCCAACCCCACAGCTCAACGGCTCTGAGAAGCGTGCTTTATGGGCTTTAATGAGTGAACACCTTGATAAACTTTAAATCAGTAGATGAAACTGCAATACCTCAATTAATGGCCATCGAAACAGCGTGTCATAGCCATCCGTGGACTTTAAATACAATGGGTTCATGTATAGGTGGGCGCTATTTTAATGTTGCCGCATTTGATGAGGCGAGCATGATTGGTTTTTATATTGGTGAAAAAGCAGGGCCTGATTTTACGCTTATGGATATTTGTGTAACACCAAGTCACCAAGGGAAGGGTATTGCAAGGCAGTTGTTAGCGCAGTTTATTGAATATGGTGAGCAGCAAAATGCTGAAAACCTCTTTTTAGAAGTACGCGAATCAAATACGCGTGCTATTGCGCTGTACGAGCGCGCAGGCTTTGCTGAGATGTCAGTGCGTAAAAACTACTACCCAAGTGATAACCCTGCTAAAAATGGCTTTGAAGACGCTATTTTAATGGGTATGGCGCTAGGTTTAAACTTTTCATAATTAAAGTCGGTAATTAGCATTTAAAATATAGAGCCGTTAAAGTACTGCATTTGTACAGTTTTGTAAGTTTGCTTTTTAGGTTACTTTGTCGCTAATTGCTTGCTCAATGGCTGCTATTAAATCATTTACCAGCTCGTCTCTTGGTACTTTATTGTTACTTTTTAAGTTCTCTTCAAGTGCCGCAGCGCTATGGTAAATTTCATCAAAGTTAAAGCATCCAGAACTGCCTTTAACACTGTGCGCTATACCTCTTAATGCTTCCCAATCATCACAATGCTGCAAAGCTTTAACTTCTTCTAAATATGTAGGTAAGTTAGCTAAGTAATTATCGGCAATTTGCTGAAACTTTTCGCTCTTTAATAGGCTATCCCATTTATTTTGATTATCTTTTTCAAGATGCAGGTAGCTTACGAGTACGTTTTCCAGAGCATCTTTATCAATGGGTTTAGCCAGTGCTTTGTCGCAACCAGCTTCTAGATAAGTGCCTATATCATGGTTCATGACATTGGCAGTAAGGGCAATGATAGGGCCATCATACGCTGCATGACGAAGCATTTTAGTCGCTTCTAATCCGCCCATTACAGGCATTTGCATATCCATAATAATAAGTTGGTAGTCGTTTACGAGCGCCATTTCTACAGCTTGTGCGCCATTACTGGCAATATCGGGTTCAAGACCCCAGGTTTGCAGTAATAATTTAATTAATAGTTGGTTATCTGGGTTATCCTCAGCCACTAATATATTGGCGTCGAAGCTATTGGTTGCAAACGATAAGAGAGGATCTTTCTCTGGTATTAACTGGCTTTCTTGCGTTAAAAACTCAAGCATGGGTTGATCATCAGATAGCTGACATGCCACCCTAATTGTAACTCGGCTACCTACACCCACTTCACTTTCAAGGTTTACATCGCCACCAAGTAACAGTGCTAAGTTTTTAGAAATACACAACCCAAGACCTGTACCACCAAAACGGCGTGTAGTTGTGGCATCGGCTTGTTCAAACGGCTTAAATACACGTTCTATTTGATGCTCAGACATACCAATACCAGTATCTTTAATTACAAACTCTAGCTTTTGACTTGCTTGTAAATAATGCACACAAATAGACACGCTACCATTTTCGGTAAATTTAACGGCGTTATTAGCAATGTTTATAAGTATTTGTTTTAAGCGGGTCACATCACTATAAATGGTGCGGGGTAGCGGCAGTTGATAGTCGATATTAAGGGTTAATTGTTTTTCTTGTGCCAGTGGTTGAATAATTGATTCAATGTCGTGCACAAGCTGCACTACGTTTAACGCTGACAAATCAACAGCCAGCTTTTCAGCTTCAATTTTAGATAAATCGAGTATGTTATTTATTAACTCTAGTAAGTGTTTTGAATTACGTAAAATAGTGCTTAGGTGTTGTTTGTCATTCGCTACTTTATCGTTGTGTAGTAACTGCTCTGTAAAACCCATAATGGCCGTGAGCGGCGTGCGTATTTCGTGACTCATGTTAGCTAAAAAACGACTCTTAAGTTGATTAGCTTGCTCAGCTTGGCCAATAGCTAACTCAAGTTGGCTGTTCATAGCTTCAAGTGCTTGGGTACGACTTTCCACTTTATCTTCAAGGTGGTGTTTGTATTCTTCAAGCTGTTGTTGGTAGTGCCTTATTTGATTAACCATGTGGTTAAAGTCGTTAAATAAAACACCTACTTCATCATTTGTATGAGCTGGTAAGTGCACCGACAAATCGCCATCACCAACACGGTGGCTTGCAGCACCTAGTAATTCAATTGGGTTAAGTAATAAATTACGTACCACTATAAAAATTAATATTGGCAGGGTGATCACCGAAATAATAACAATTAAGCCTGTTATTAAACTTATGGCTTTACCTGATTGATAAAGCACCCCTTTGGGAATGGTCGATACGTAATAATATCCGCCGGGCATTTGCACTGCAAAAATCATTCGCTCTATTTTGTCTATGCTTGAGAGTTCAATAGTTGAAAGCATGCCGATATCAGCGAGGTCGTGCACTTGATTAAGTTCGTACTCGCTTATGTATTGGCCACGCATATTGTAATCGGAGCTAAATAAAATTTTCCCGTCTTTAGTCAACATTAAATTAAGCGTGTTGTTATATGGCGCTTCTAAAATACTAGAGTTTAGTATTGAAGGTTCTATATGTATTACAATGAAACCAAGCTGCTGTGGTCGTTTTAAATAGTAATCAACACTATAAATTCGTTGAATAAAATACAAACTAGTGGTGCCATCATCCTTTTGAATCATAAATTGCTGTTTACTTAAATTACTTTGCAATACTTGATTAAAAAACGGGTAGCTTTTAGGCGCTGTTGTTAGGTTGTTAGAGTAGTAGGCATCGCTTTTCCCACTGGCTGAAACTAAATTAATGCTAATTATATCGGGATAAGCCTCACTGTAACTGGCAAATACATCCATAAGCGCGCCAAGTTTTCGGGTGTAATTACCGTTGGCACGAATGTCGTTTGCTAAAAAATCACTAAGTACTGGCGAGGTTGAAAGTAGTTTTGCAGTAGAGTGAAAAGAGTCGATATAATTAAATATTTTTTGCTGTTGTTGCTCAACAAAACGGCTCATTATTAAATCAGCTTGTTTTTGTGTTGAATTAGTTACATTGGTGAGCGTAAAGCCACCTAAAAATAGCAGCGGTAGAATAACAAGGGGTGTTATATACCATAATAATCTAATACTTAACTTACTGGTTTTCATGACCAAACGACTTATCCTCCATGCAATCTATCAATAATATGCGTTACGACTTTATTACACAAGCTTGTGGCGGTCTTGGTGGCTAAATTACAATCAGTAGTTGCATGGTATTTAGCTCTGTATTGGTGTTTTTTTATTTTATTAAGTTATTTTAATTTAATAAGTTACATGCTTATAACCGTTATTTTATTGTTCAAAAAAGTTTACATAAATTTACATCTTTTAAAGTCATTTTTTTAAAGATAAATGCTATCACTTAAAATTGAATATTCTAATTTACTCTCAGTTATAAATACCAGTGGGTTAACGCAGGGCTGTTAGCCGGGCCACTAGGTTATCTTCTCAAGCAAGGCTTAAAAATTCTAATGGTGTGCAGAGGCTTGGTGTATTGTGTGCTGATCCTATTTATTTGGCTTATTACTGATTTTTTGTACCTCATTTGCAGTTAGGCTTCCCAAAATCCATATTAATAAAAAAGATCAGCTAATAACCAACCATTGATTGTTTATAAGGCCAAGATCAGCGAAAATAGTCTTCAATTACGATTAACATAACGGATCGCATGTGAAGGGCCAATTTAGGGCTTTTCTGATGGTGTGTTGAGCTTTCGAGGTTGCTCTATACCAATTTTATTAAAACAAGATCGTTCTAGCGTATTAAATAACTCACTAACTACGTTAAAAATTATTCATAGAGAATAACTCTATGTGATAATTTCGCCTTGTTATTGCGCTATTTTATTATCGCTATAATAGAACGCTAATTTAATGCAATTGGTATTATTTAAGCCTTGAAAGCTCAGCATACTTAAAGTGGATAATATCCGTATACAAACTAAAAGAACTTTTTTAATGGCAGATCAAAATCTCCTTAGCGAAATTAATAAACGACGAACCTTTGCTATCATCTCTCACCCAGATGCTGGTAAAACAACCATTACCGAAAAAGTATTGTTATTCGGACAAGCGATTCAACGAGCCGGTACCGTAAAAGGCCGTGGTTCTAACCAACATGCAAAGTCTGACTGGATGGAAATGGAAAAAGAGCGTGGTATATCTGTTACTACCTCTGTAATGCAGTTTCCATATAACAACGCACTTGTTAATTTACTTGATACGCCAGGACACGAAGACTTCTCGGAAGATACTTACCGCACATTAACTGCGGTAGATTCGTGTTTAATGGTTATTGATGCGGCAAAGGGTGTAGAAGATCGTACCCGTAAGCTAATGGAAGTTACACGCCTGCGTACAACGCCAATTGTTACGTTTATGAATAAATGTGACCGTGAAATTCGCGACCCAATGGAAGTGCTTGACGAAGTTGAAACAGAGCTAAATATTGCCTGTGCACCCATTACTTGGCCAATTGGCTGTGGTAAAGAGTTCAAAGGTGTTTATCACATTCATAATGACGAAGCTGTTTTATACAAAACAGGTCAGGGTCATAAAATTCAAGAAGTTCGTACCATTAAAGGTCTTGATAACCCAGAACTTGATATTGCCATTGGTGAAGATTTAGCTGCGCAATTACGCGATGAGCTTGAGCTTGTTATTGGCGCATCAAACGAATTTGATTTAGATCTGTTTTTAGCAGGTGAGCTTTCGCCAGTTTATTACGGTACCGCACTTGGTAACTTTGGTGTTGACCACGTTTTAGATGGTTTAACTAAATGGGCACCAACGCCACTGCCTCGTGAAACCGAAGACAGACTTATTGTCGCAACTGAAGAAAACTTTACTGGTTTTGTATTTAAAATTCAGGCCAACATGGACCCTAAGCACCGTGACCGTATTGCATTTATGCGTATTGTATCGGGTAAGTACAGCCAAGGCATGAAAATGAATCACGTGCGAATTGGCAAGCAAGTGAGCATTTCTGATGCGGTAACCTTTATGGCGGGCGATCGTGAGCGCGCAGCTGACGCTTACGCGGGCGATATTATTGGTTTGCATAACCACGGTACCATTCAAATTGGTGATACGTTCACACAAGGCGAAAAACTTAAATTTAGCGGTATCCCTAACTTTGCGCCTGAATTATTCCGCCGTATTCGTCTTCGCGATCCACTTAAGCAAAAGCAATTATTAAAAGGCTTAGTACAGCTTTCTGAAGAAGGTGCTGTGCAAGTATTTAGACCGCTTATAAACAACGATTTAATTGTGGGCGCGGTAGGTGTACTTCAGTTTGATGTAGTTGTAGCGCGCTTAAAAGCCGAATATAACGTAGATGCTATTTACGAAGGTGTAAACGTAAATACAGCGCGTTGGGTAAGCAGTGACGATGTGAAAAAGTTTGAAGACTTTAAGCGCAAGTGCGAAAGTAATTTAGCACTCGATGGTGGTGATAACTTAACTTACATTGCGCCGAGCCGTGTAAATCTTAATTTATCCGTAGAGCGTTACCCAGAAGTGACATTTAACCACACTCGCGAAAACTAGAATCGACTGACTACAGTTAACTGAAAGCCTGCTTTGGCGGGCTTACAAAGGTAAAAAATATGAATATTCGTACTATTTTAATCGAAAAAGCCATTGCCGCTATGGCGGGCGCAGGCTTACCTGAAGATACAAACCCAGCAGTAACACAAAGCACACGTCCACAATTTGGTGATTACCAAATTAATGCAGCAATGGGCGCGGCTAAAAAAATGAAAAGCAACCCACGTGAGCTTGCGCAAAAAATTATAGATAATCTTGATGTAAGCGATATTGCTCAAAAGACTGAAATTGCTGGCCCAGGTTTTATTAATATTCATTTAAAGCCTGAGTTTTTAGCGCAAAGCGTACAAGCCGCTAACAGTGATGCAAAGCTTGCTGTAAACGAGCATGCTAACCCGCAAAAAGTGGTTGTTGACTATTCATCACCAAACCTTGCTAAAGAAATGCACGTAGGCCATTTACGTTCAACCATTATTGGTGACTCAATTGTGCGTGCGCTTGAATTTAGAGGTGATACGGTTGTACGTCAAAATCACATGGGTGATTGGGGCACGCAATTTGGTATGTTAATCGCGCATTTAGAAGATCAAATTAGCCAAGGTGTAGATTTAGATTCTGTAGCGCTTGCTGATTTAGAAACCTTTTATCGCGATGCTAAAAAGCGCTTTGACGATGAAGAAGGCTTTGCAGATAAAGCACGTAATTACGTTGTTAAATTACAAGGCGGCGACGCACACTGTGAAAAACTTTGGAAACTATTTATAGCCACCTCAGTTAAGCACTCTGAAGAAGTATACAAACGTTTAAATGTAACGCTTACTCAAGCCGATATTATGGCTGAAAGCGCATACAACGCAGAGCTCAACGATATTATTAGCCTACTTAAAGATAAAAACATTGCCGTAGAGTCGCAAGGTGCACAAGTTGTATTTTTAGATGAGCTAGCTAATAAAGATGGCGAGCCTTCAGCGTTTATCGTACAAAAATCTGGCGGTGGCTTTTTATATGCAACAACAGATTTAGCAGCATGTGATTACCGTTCAAATAAATTAGGTGCTGATCGTATCTTAATTTTTGTAGATGCACGTCAAAACCTACACTTTAATCAAGTAGAGCTTACAGCGCGTAAAGCAGGTTTATTACGAGACGAAACAAGTTACGAGTTTTGCCCGTTTGGCACCATGATGGGCGCCGATAACAAACCATTTAAAACACGTACTGGCGGCACAGTAAAACTTGCTGACTTATTAGAAGAATCAATTAACCGTGCAGCTGCAAAACTAGCTGAACGTGAATCGGATTTAAGTGATAGCGATCGCAGCGAGATTGCACGTAAAGTAGGTATTGGCGCAGTTAAATACGCCGACCTTTCTAAGCACCGTACCAGCGATTATATTTTTAACTGGGACAGCATGCTAAGCTTTGAAGGCGCAACCGCCCCTTACTTACAATATGCTTATACACGTATACGCAGTATTTTCCGTAAGTCAGGCGTTGATGCAGCTACATTAAATTCAGATGTTGCAATTATTGAGCCTCAAGAAAAAGCACTAGCACTTAAGCTACTACAGCTTGAAGAAGTACTTGATTTAATGATCAGCGAAGCAACACCGCACGTACTATGTGGTTACTTATATGAGCTAGCAAGCTTATACATGACATTTTACGAAGCCTGCCCAGTACTTAAAGAGGGCGTAGAGCCAAGCGTGCGCGATAGCCGCTTAGTGCTGTGTAATTTGGTTTCTAAAACATTAGAAACGGGATTAGATTTGCTAGGCATTGAAGTTATGGAGCAAATGTAATCACCGTCGTATTTTAACCTAATACTGCGTTATCCAATCCGACTTACCCTAATCACATACAAACCGTATGCTCATAGGGATAAGCCGGATTGGACGCCTTGTCTTAGGCTAAACTACTTAGGTAAACCGTATGCTGCGTGTAGTTCGCTTTGACTGCGTTGTCGTGCTTTTTTAGCCTAAGTCACATACTAAATGTATGCTCCTTGGCATAAAAAAGCACTCCGTCTTGTCAGCACTTCTACACTTGCAGATATCTGAGTTGTGTAGTTTACGTTGTAGGTTGGGTTGAGTGAAACGAAACCCAACGATACGCCTGAGACTCTATGTTTATTACTATCGAATGCACCTGAGGCTCTGTGTTTATTGCTATCGATACACCTGAGACTCTATGTTTACTGCTATCGAATACACTCGAGACTCGGTGTTATTGCTATCGAATGCACCTGAATCTTAATATTTGTTATTACTCAACATCTATTGTTTTAAGCTCGCTACTCTAAGCTCTTTTCTAAGGCTTTATTTAAAGGATTTGTTATGAAACTCGAAGATATCCGCCGTGAATACCTGCAAGACGCGTTAAGCGAAGATAACTTGCAAGATGATCCATTCAAGCAGTTTGAAACATGGCTTGAGCATGCAGTGGCAAGCCAGTTACCCGATCCAACTGCGATGGTTGTAGCAACTGTTGATGAAACCGCTCAACCTTCACAGCGCATTGTGCTTTTAAAGCATCTGGATGATAACGGTTTTGTCTTTTTTACCAATACAGGTTCGCGTAAAGCGCAAGAGCTTAAAGGTAATAACAAAATATCGCTGCACTTTCCGTGGCACCACATGGAACGCCAAGTTATTGTATATGGCGAGGCTAAACCATTGCCTACCTCTGCTGTGGCAAAGTATTTTTTATCTCGTCCTAAAGAAAGTCAATTAGCAGCGTGGGCGTCAGCGCAAAGTCGTCCGGTGTCATCACGTAAAGTACTCATGGAAACCTTCGCCAACATGAAAAATAAGTTTGCTAAAGGTGAAATACCACTTCCTGATTTTTGGGGCGGATATTGTGTAGTGCCCACTAAAATTGAGTTTTGGCAAGGTGGGGCGCATCGTTTGCATGATCGCTTTATATATCAGCGCCAAGCAGATAATAGCTGGCAAATTACACGCTTAAACCCTTAATAAATAGATGAGTAAGTAACCGTGCAATTTATTGACTCTCATTGCCACCTCGACTTTAGCGAGTTTGATTCGAATCGTGAATCGCTCATAAACGAGTGTGTAGCAAAGGGAGTTAATCAGTTTGTTGTGCCGGGGATTACGCTTGCTCAATCGCATACTCTCATAAAACTCAAAGCAACTTACCTAAGTATAAAAATAGCCGCAGGGCTACATCCTTACTTTTTAGAGCAACATAACGAATCGCACATAGAAGCGTTATTTGAATTCGCGACTGCAAATAAGCATCAGTTGGTAGCTATTGGGGAGTGCGGGCTTGATCGAAGTATTGAAAACCTTCCTAAACAAACTTATTTATTTGAGCAGCAAATAGGGCTTTCTAATGAGCTTAACTTACCGCTTATTGTGCATCATAGGCAAAGCCATGATTTAATTGCGCAATCGTTTAAGCGGTGTAAGCCAAAAAACGGGGGAGTGATTCATGCCTTTTCGGGCTCACTTCAACAAGCGCAGTACTATATTAAGCAGGGTTTTAAGCTTGGCGTAGGCGGCATTATTACCTATGATCGCGCAGTTAAAACACGCGCTGTTATTGCTGCTATTGAGCCTGAGCACTTAGTGCTTGAAACCGACTCACCTTCAATGCCGTTAAGCGGTCATCAAGGTGAAGTTAACACGCCACTGCATATACCTGATGTATTTAACGCGTTATGTGATTTAAAGCCACATAGTGAAAGAGGGACGCTTGCAAAGAAGCTTTACGATTCTTGTTCAGATGTTTTTTGCATATAGCGATTTACCTGCCAGCGTTTTAATCCTCGGCCTAATTGCCACGTAAAAATACACGCAATCACTAGCATTAATAGTACCTGCCGACCTAAATCGTGAAAATGGTTGTGGCTGTCGGATATTGCGGCGCGAGTTAAATAAGTAACAGACACAAAGCCTATAGGGCGGTCATCATCGCTTATCACGGGTTCCATAAAAGGTGTTTTTAGCTTACTAATACCCGGTGTAGAGTCAGGAAGTTGTCCATAAATATGGTGTGACTGCCAATTGTCACTGCTAGCAATTAAAATGCCTTGTTGATCATAAATAGTCGCAGAAAGTACAAATTCATCTTTACTTATATCGTTACAAATGGCGTTGAGCTGTGGTTTGTTTTTTTCAATAAGCGGTGTTTTAACATTTAAAGCCATAAACTGAGTGAGGCTTTTTGCCGTGCTATCGGCACTATCATAAAGTAACTGATGACTCTGAAAACTACTATTAACACCTACCCAGCTTAGTAATACAAAACAACCAGCCGCTAGTATTAAGCGAACAAGTCGTTTTCTTTGAGAAGCAGTAATAGGGTTTTTAATATGGTTATTTTTCATAGTCACCGTTTATGCTACTGACAGCATTTTGATTTGATGTTACAACTACACTAACTATAACCTTAAACCCCACCTGATGGCGAATTTAGTGTTGAGAATACCAGTTATGATATGCCAATTATCAGGAAAATAAAAATAAACACGGAGATCCCATGTCGCAAATCAACATGGCACAGCAAGCTGCTGAGCAACCATTACAACACTTAACTCTAAATAAATGGTTTAGCTATAGTGGTGGTGTATTTACACCTCTCAATTATATACCAAACAAAGCATTAGGGTTATTTAGCATCGCATTTGCGGGTGATTTTGAAGAAAAACACATTGTTAGCATTATTGATTTTTTAGCTACGCATAACCAAACAGTCAGTGCTATATGTCAATATCAACCAGATTTAGGGTTAGCTCCAGCACTGTGTTTTTACGTGCAAAACTCCGATCAAGCTATAAACCCGTTAGTGCTACAAGAGTTTTCAAACACCCTAGATTGTCAATTAGTGCAAGTTGCTACTGCGCCTAATTTATATGAGCCTGGTTTATTGGTTATGGATATGGATTCAACTGCAATAACTATTGAGTGCATAGACGAAATAGCACGCCTTGCGGATGTTTACGACGAAGTAGCCTCTGTAACCGCACTTGCAATGGCGGGTAAACTTGATTTTAGCGAGAGTTTAAATCAGCGCGTAGCTAAACTGGCTGGTATTGAAAAAAGCTTAATTGAAGAACTAAAAAGTGCATTGCCACTCATGCCGGGTATTAAAGTGCTGTGTCAAATTCTAAAACAGCATGACTGGTATTTAGCAATTGCATCAGGTGGTTTTGTACCGTTTGCAGAGCGCGTTCAAGAGCTTATTAATTTAGATGAAGTGCACGCTAATGTACTCGAGTTTAAAGACGATAAACTAACAGGTAAAGTACTGGGTACAATTGTAGATGCACAACAAAAAGCAATTATTCTAGAGTCGTTACAACATAAACTAGGGCTTGAGAAGTCGCAAACAGTTGCTATTGGCGATGGCGCAAACGATTTAGTCATGATGGGAAAAGCTGGCCTAGGTGTAGCAGTGCATGGCAAACCTAAAGTAGTTGAGCAAGCACAAGCGGCTATTTGTGAAGGGTCATTATTACAATTGTTGTATATGTTGGCCATTCCGTTAGATAAAGAGCCCGCTCTTTAAAGTTGTTTAAGTTAAACCGCTTAGCGTAAGCGGTTTAACCAAATTAGTTTACGGCGGCCCATTTGTTCAACTTGCTCTTTTTTAAGCTCTAAATGGCTTAGAGCTTCTTCAGTTATATCTACTACGTCCCCCACACCCGCAACAGCCCATAAAGCTTCCTCTAAATCTTTTGCTTTATGCATAGCGTATTGGCTTACGTATTTTAGCTCGTTTGATAGGTAGTCAGTATCGGGGCGACCTGTGCGCGAAATATACAAACGCATCACAAATATAAGTTGTGATGTAATGTCTTTACTAATTTGTTTATAAAAGCTGGAGTAGTCTTCACCTAAAGCGCATTGGCTAACAATAGCCTCTTCAATTTTGCCCTTACGAGGGTCGAAATTAATAGCGAGTGTAAAAGCAAGCGGTGCATCTTGGCGACTGCGATCTTTAATATTAGGCGTTATTACATTAATAATTTGCTCTTCGGTAAGAATACTCGAAAAGTCAGTTTTGTTACCTAATAAGCCAAAGTTTTGCAAAATAACATGCATAGGACTGGCGTATAAGCCATAACCAATTGCACCTGTTTTAAAGTGTGCAGCTTCTTTGTGTAAATACAGCGGAAATTGGCATACACTTTTTGTAACCATATTTCTAAGTGCAGTAGATAAGCCTTCTACTTTTGGCGCTTCTTCAGATACTTTAAGTTTGTCTTTATTACCTTCTATTAGCTGAGTGAAAAAAGTCACGCCAGCATGGGGTAAATCAGCAACACGATTCGCTTTTAGGTTAATAGTAGTGAATGACTTACTAATGGCCATTATTTCGTACTTTAGTTCGCTAAGTTTATGCTTTTTAGTTATTTTTTGAAGCTCAGGAAATGTTAAAAGTACTATATCGCCTTTTTTAAATGTGACTGGTTGCTCGCACTCTAACTGCAAACCCATTACAGAAAAGTCACGTGTATAACCGTTAAATACTTCATCATTAATAGTGACACTAACTGGTGTTTTATAAAGGTAGCGCTTATGCGAGCGTAAATTTACGTATTCAAGTGGCACAATATCTAAATAAGGTGGCGTTTTATGTTTGGCGTGGCCAAAATGCTTAAGCTGATTTACTAACGCTTTATCAAAAGTAAGTTGTTTATAATCTGCTTGCTCTGTTTTATTGCCAATACTTGTAAGTACAACAATATATTTAACGTCTTTTATAAGGCCTTTAACTCGAGGGGAAGGCGGCTTGTTGAGTTTTTCAATATTAGCGCCAGCACTATTAGGTAATGAAAGCGGTATAAAAGAATCATCTGGATGACTTGGCATTATTTGTATTTTAAAGCACTGCCAACTTTCTTTTTGGCTACCAAAACCTAAAAATAGATCACGTAATTTAGGGTTATTATTTAGCTCAGTTCGTGTCGCGGAGTAATAGTAAATTTTACCCGATGATATATGTGTAAATGTATAGAGGTAATCTTCTTTGACCGCGGTAATTTGGGTTAGTAATTGTGTAATGCGCTGATGATTGAGTATATTGTACAAACACGGTGTTTTTCTTTCATTGGTAAAATAGCGCTGGATAAAAATATTATTTTCAGTAGTAAGGCTAAGGCTTGGGTAATACTGTTCATCTTTTTTGCTTAAAAATACATATAAAGACGTTACACGAGGGATGTAGTATTGCTCATACCCCTTTGATACTACAGCATCGAGCGTGTTATCTAAATTTACTTTATAACGACGTTTATTACCGTGAATAAAGCTTTCTAAAAAGTCATTAAAGGCATCGTTATTTTCGATATAAGTGCGTTTTAAGCGAATGTGGTTGTATTCACGAGAGATATTTTCAACGGCAACAACCTCGTATTGAATACCGTTCTTTAGGCCAAGTTCAAAGTCTTGTTCAAGGCCTACCAAGCGCATTGCTATTAGTTCACCTTTTTTTATAGAGTAGCGCGTTGCAAGCTTAACTTTACAACCGCTTAAAGATATATCTGAGGTGCTAGCAGCAATGTTCTTTTTATCTTTGTAATCAATAGTTACTTTTATTGAGTAATTCATCCGTTCTTCACGGCGGCTCTCGTAAGAGGCAAACTTAATTACTTCAGTGCTTAAGTTACTTTCTGATTCTTGTAGTTCTGATTTTTCGGCGGCTTGTTTTTGTAATACGCGGTGGTTATTTTCTGTATTCATTACGGCTTCGTAAACGGCTAGGGTATATTCACCATGCTGTTTAAGTGCTTTTTCAAACACTTCAATGGCTGTGTCATCCATAAAGTGCTGTTTGCCGTTATGCTCATACGGTTTTACTTGGCCCGTCACTAATCCACGAAGATCAACAAAGCGTGCCACTGGCTGAGATAAGCGTGACATTTCCATTTTCATCAAAAATTGCTCAGGTTTGGTTAACCCAGCGGTTTTTGATTTGAAAATTAGGTCAAATTTAGCATTGCCTAAATATGTTTTTAACTCATTCACGAGGTCTTCGTGTTTGAGCATTATGTCATCAGCCATTTATAAAACCATCACCGTCTAATTGAAAAAGTAGGTATACTGTTAAGTCCATTTATTAGAAGTTCAATAAACGTTAAATCGCGCTATGTTATTAATATAGGTACAATTATTTTAGTTACTACTGTTTAGCTCTTGTTATTATGTGTTATATGCCATTTTGTTGGCAAGTTACTTTAAACTATTTCAAAGCAAAAAGTATGCCCTAAATTATAGCTAAAAAGAAACACCATGTGTATTTAATGATTGTGACGCTAGATTTTTACGCAGGCAAGAGTTTGTTGCTAAGTAAATGCTTGAAGTGGCAAAATAAGTTATTAACAGTAAATGTTTTTAAAATTAGAGAATCGTAGATAAGGTTATAAATGACTAAAGCGGCAAAAATAGAGTTTGTGTGTACAGAATGTGGCATGAACTACCCACGTTGGCAGGGTCAATGCCGCTGCGGTGCGTGGAACACATTAGCAGAATTTAAACCTTCAGCAGGGCAGAGTAAAAAAGCGTCAGTTCGAGCAAATGTAGGTGGTTATGCTGGCGGTGCTGGTGGCGGCTCTAAAAAAATTAATGATATTGCTACGTCAGAGGCAGAAAAACAGCTGACAGAAATTGGCGAGCTCGATCGTGTGCTAAGCGGTGGTGTAACGACCGGCTCTGTTAATATAATTTCGGGTGATCCAGGTGCTGGTAAAACAACATTGCTATCTGACCTAGTAGCGAGAATGTCACAACGTATGCCGTCACTTTACTGTACGGCCGAGGAGTCATTATCGCAGTTTAAAAACAGGGTAAATCGTTTAAAGTTAAACTATAACCCTGACGAGCTTTATTTACTTTCAGAAACCAGTGTTGAAACCATCATTGAAGAGCTCGAGAAAAATAAAATTAAGTTTGCTGTTATTGACTCTATTCAAGCGGTTGTAACCGAAACGGCAAATGGTAGCCCAGGTTCCCCTTCGCAAGTAAAAAGCGCCGCCCAAGCATTGACTCAATACTGTAAGCAAAATGATGTAACCATGTTCATTATTGCTCATGTAAATAAAAATAACGAAATAGCAGGTCCTCAAACACTTGTACATATTGTCGATGCGCTTTTACACATAGACACCAATGATGGGCAAATTCGAACCCTTAGGGCAAATAAAAACCGCTTTGGTGATATAGATACCGTTGGCATTTTTAAAATGTGCGAACGCGGTATGTTGAGTGTTGATAACCCGAGCGAAATATTTTTATCGGGGTCTACAACCGACTCGCCAGGCTCTACAATTACCTGTATCCGTAAAGGTAATCGAAATTTACTACTTGAAATTCAATGTTTAACTACCGAAACCGAGGCGGAATTTCCGCAGCGTGTTTGCGTTGGTTTAAACATGAACCGCATAAAAATGCTGACTGGCATATTACGAAAACACACTAAAACCAAAATATTCCACGATACGTTTTTTAATATTGTGGGTGGCCTAAGAATAGATGAAACAGAAACTTGTATTGATTTAGCATTGGTTACCGCGCTACTTAGCAGCTTAAATGAATTTGTTGTGCCACGTACCACGTGTATTATGGGCGAACTCAGCTTAAACGGCGATGTACGCCCAATTGATAGTGGTGTGCCACGTGTTAAAGAAGCAGCACAACATGGTTTTACAGAAATATATATTCCATTTCGTAATTACCATAAGTCGATGGAAGGGCTGGGCGCTAAAATTACCCCAGTTAAAACAGTACATGAGTTGCTTAGTTTAATTAATTAACGCTTATCGGTGATGTTCTTCGATGTTACTCTTGAGTTAAGATTATTTTATATAAAGAATTCAATAAGGAAATAACATGAAAAAATTAGTAATAGTTGCAGCGATTGTAGCTGCGGGCGTTGGTGGCGTGAGCTATGCAAATTATGTAGCTACACAAGAAGTGCGTGCAGAAGTAGATAAGCAACTTGCTTTAGTAAGCGAGCAAACTGGCGCTACATTTAAATATGCTGGTTTATCGGCAAGTGTTATTTCAAAAAGCGTAGAAATAACAAACATGGAAGTAATAAGCCCTGAGGGTGACAATGTTGCTAATATTCAAAGCATTGAAATAACAGGTTACGAGCCAGATAAAATATCACCGCATACATCATTTGATGTAAAAAGCTTTCAGTTTGACAAAAATTTTGTTTCAAAATTACCTGCTGATACAAACGAAATGCTAGCCTCAGCAAGTTACGATTTACATTCATCACTTGATTACGATGAAGAGTCTGGCAATAGTGATGTAGTAGTTAAGCTTGATGCAAAAGACATTGTTAGTTTTAATATGGATATGGGCTTGGCTAATTCAAAAGCATTAATGGATGCTTCATTAGCGATTAGTAAAGCGCAGCAAGAAGCGGGTAACCAGCCACTTACTTATGAGCAAGAGTTACAGCAGCAAACACTTGTTATGCAAGCAATGAGTAAGTTAGAGCCGCGCAATGTTAGCTTTGCCTTAAATAACCAAGGTAAGTTAAAAGACTTACTATCAAGTGAGCTTGAAAAGCAAGGCATGACGCTAGAGCAAATGGAAATGATGTTAGAGCAGCAGTTACAACAAGCTCCTGTAACTGAAAATATTGCAGAGGCTTTAACTAGCTTTGCTAAAGGTTTAAATTCATTCAGTGTGTCAGCAAAGCTACCTGAAGGTAAAACTATGATGGAAATTAACCAACAAGTTATGATGCTAGTAGGGCAACCTGAAGAGCTAGTTAAGTTTATTAACTTAGAAGTTAAAGGTGATTAGGCCTTAGTTTTGTATTAATAAAGGCGCCAATTGGCGCCTTTATTATTTTGTGTTGTTAGCAGTTAGTGACTCTGATTGCTAAAGCAGTTTGCTTTTATGATATTGGTGATTATTTGTTGCGATGGTTTTATTTTTTCCAACGCTAAAAACTCATCAGGCTGATGCGCTTGGTTAATTGAGCCTGGGCCCATTACGATTGTTTCACAACCGAGTTGCTGGATAAACGGCGCTTCAGTGCAATAATTTACCGCGACAGCTTTTTGCCCCGCTATTTTTTCAGCCATTTTCACTAAAGCACTGTCGGTGTTACCACTAAATGCCGGGATTGGTTCATGTAAATCAATAACACTCACCGCATTTGGATATTGCTGATTTATCTCTTTTGTTGCATCAAGCACTAATGCTTGTAGTTCTTGTACACTTAAACCTGGTAATGGGCGCATATCTATATGCATTTCACAGCAACCACAAATTCTATTCGCATTATCGCCACCATGAATATTGCCTAAGTTTAATGTTGGATAAGGAATCTCAAAGTGATTTATTGAATACTTATGCTTTAATTGCTCTTTTAAGATCATCAATTTTGTAATCACTTTATGCATTACTTCAATGGCGTTAAGGCCACGTTCGGGATCTGAGCTATGCCCAGAGCGACCAACGACTCTTATTGCTGTACTCATATGGCCCTTGTGCATAAATACTGGCGTCATATCAGTAGGTTCGCCAATTATACAGCGTGCAGGTTTTAAATTAGGGTGCTTACATATTTGTTGTGCACCTGCCATAGTTGTTTCTTCATCGGCAGTGGCGAGTATTAAAATAGGTTGAGTTTGCTGCTTTTCATCAAGTTCACTAATCGCTTGTAATACAAAAGCAAAAAATCCTTTCATATCAATGCTTCCCAGCCCATACAATTTATTGTCTAGTTCGGTAAGTTTAAACGGATTGTGGTTCCAGCGGCTGTCATCAAAAGGCACTGTATCAGTGTGGCCCGCAAGCATTAACCCGCCATCGCCTTTTCCACGTTTTGCTAATAAATTAAAGCGGCCCTTACCTCCTTCTAATTCAATAATTTCACACGTAAAATCGAGTGTTTCGCACCACCTCGCAAGGAGTTCAATTACGTTTTTATTGCTCATACACAAGCTGTCTTCAATTGCACTAATAGAAGGGGCTGCAATCAATTGTTGATACATAGAAATAAACGAAGGCAAAGGCATAAAAAAATCCAAAATTATTATTCAATTTAATTGCATAACAATATAAAAGTATTTATGATGAATATCAATTCACTTTTTAAGCATAAATATATTAAAGTAAAGCTATGAAAATAATGCGACGATAATCTACAAATTCATTAAATTAAGTCTTAATTTAGCGTCTTAGCTAGTTTAAGCGAACAACATATATATTTAGCAGTAAATTTTAAAATAACGAGTAATCAATGAATGTAGTTATTATTGGCGCAAGCGGTTATAGCGGCGCAGAGTTAGCAAGCTTAGTTGCTAATCATCCAAACCTTACCTTAACAGGCTGTTATGTATCTGAGGGTAGCTTAGATAAAAATAAATTACTAAGTGATTTATACCCAGAGCACCTTGGCTTACTAGATTGTCCTTTACTTCCTCTTAGTGCATCAGCTTTTGATGACATTCAAAGTGATGCTGACTATGTGTGTTTATGTACCGATCACAAAGTAAGTGTTGATTTAGCGCCTCAATTTTTAGCTATGGGTAAAAAAGTATTTGATTTATCTGGTGGCTATCGCCTAGCAAGTAATGATGATTACGTTACTTATTATGGTTTTGAGCATCAACACCCAGAGCTTTTAAATGAAGCGGCTTACGGTTTAGCAGAGTGGAACCATGATGCTATCGCTAACGCAAAGCTAATTGCTGTTGCAGGCTGTTACCCAACAGCGGCGCTCAATGCACTTAAACCGCTTAAACAAGCAGGCTTATTGAGCAGCGAAAGTATTATTATTAATGCCGTTTCGGGCGTTACAGGTGCCGGGCGTAAAGCGAGTGTAGGAACACATTTTTGTGAGGTATCGCTTGCACCTTATGGTTTGTTTAACCATCGCCACGGTCCTGAAATTGAACAACACCTTGGCCACAAAGTATTATTTACACCGCATCTAGGTAGCTTTGCGCGCGGTATTTTAGAAACTATTTATGTACAACTTAAGCCAGGCGTTACCAAGGAAAGCGTTGCATCTGCTTATCAAGTGCTTGCTAACGAACCATTAATTCGTTTGTTAGGCGATAAAATACCTTCAATCAAAGGTGTTGCTAAGCAACCATTTGTTGATATTGGCTGGCAGCAACAAGGCACGCAGTTAATTGTAATGTCTGCCATTGATAACTTATTAAAAGGCGCTGCTGGACAAGCTTTGCAGTGTATCAATATTTCTATGAATTTAGATCACACTACGGGCTTAAAAGGAGCGTTTTAAATGAGTAAAAAAACGTGGGTTATTAAACTCGGTGGTGCAGTACTTAATACAGAAAATGCAGCAAAAGCGTTATTTGACGTGCTAAGCGAGCAAAAAGATGATGAGTTTGTCATTGTTCATGGCGGTGGTTCTTTAGTAGATACATGGCTAAAGCAAGCGGGTTTTGCTAGTGCTAAACACCAAGGTTTACGTATTAGTCCAGCAGAGCAAATGCCTTATATAGTGGGTGCGCTTGCAGGCTGCGCTAATAAACAATTAATGACTCAAGCTATAAGCGCAGGGCATAAGCCTGTCGGCTTAAGCCTTTTTGAGGCGGGTGTGACTGCAACTCAAAAATTAAAAGCGCTTTGCTTAGTAGGTAAATGCACAAGTAACGACGATTCTATCATCAATGATTTACTTAGAATTTCTCGTTTACCTATTGTTAGCTCTATCGGCTTTGATGAACAAGGCTTGTGGTACAACGTAAATGCAGATGAAGCTGCAGCGGCTATTGCCAGTAATTTAAATGCAGAACTAATTTTTATGACGGATGTAGAAGCGGTACTTGACGCAAATAAACAACCGTTACATCAACTTGACACAAAACACATTGATACTTTAATTACAGATGGAGTAATTGTGGGCGGGATGGAGGTCAAAGTTAAGACCAGCCTTCACGCTGCCCAACATTTACGACGCGGTGTGTATATTTCCAGCTGGCAAAAGCCAGAAAATTTAACTGCTCTGCTGCAAGGTGAGCATGTCGGAACAAAGATTACACCATAGGTTTATTATGTTTGAGAATTTTTTAACGGGTTTAGAATTAGACCAAGAAGGCGCACTTAATTTATTAAAGTTAGCGCAAGATATAAAAGCAAAGCCAGAAAAATACAGCCAAGTATTATCGGGTAAATCAATCGTAACATTGTTTGAAAAACAAAGTTTACGTACACGTTTATCGTTTGATATAGGTATTAATCGCCTTGGTGGTCATGCTGTTTATTTAGATCAGCAAAATGGCGCTATGGGTGCACGTGAATCAATTAAAGATTTTGCACTTAATATTTCTACTTGGGCCGACGGTATTGTGGCGCGTGTAAATCAGCACAGCACATTAACCACGTTAGGCGAATATTCATCGGTACCTGTGGTAAATAGCTTGTGTGACTTGTACCACCCTTGCCAAGCACTTGCTGATTTTTTAACACTTCAAGAAGTACATGGCGATGTAAGTGAGCTTAAAGTAGCTTACTTAGGTGAGGGCAATAACGTGACTCATTCATTGATGTTACTTGCGGCAACGTTAGGTACTGACTTTGTTGCTGTAACACCAAAAGGGTGTTCGCCAGATTCACAAATACTTAAAAAAGCAGAGCAAATTGCAGCAATGAATGGCGCATCAGTCATGGTGAGCGATAGAGTTGAAGCTGCGGTTGGTGCAAACGTTGTATATGCAGATACATGGGTATCAATGGGTGATACAACGCCGCTTGAGCAAGTAAAAGAAAAATACATGCCTTATCAATTAAACCAGGCATTGCTAGATCAAACAGGTGCGACTACGGTATTGCATTGCCAACCGGCACACCGTGAATTTGAAATTACCTCTGAGGTAATGGATGGTCCAGCATCAAAAATTATTCAACAAGCAGAGAATCGCATGCATGCGCAAAATGCCCTGCTAGTTACATTACTAAATCCAAATTTTGTTAAGGAACACCTATGAGTTCAATTAAAAAAGTCGTTTTAGCCTATTCTGGTGGTCTTGATACGTCGGCTATCGTGCCATGGTTAAAAGAAAACTACGGCTGTGAAGTAATCGCGTTTGTTGCCGATGTAGGTCAAGGCGCTGAAGAGCTTGAAGGCGTAGAAGCTAAAGCAATTGCCTCTGGTGCATCTGAATGTTACGTAGTTGACTTAAAAGATGAAATGGTAAGTGATTACATTTACCCAACGCTTAAAACGGGCTCAATTTACGAAGGTACTTATTTATTAGGTACTTCTATGGCGCGCCCAATTATTGCTAAAGCACAAGTTGAAATTGCACGTAAAGTAGGTGCTGATGCACTTTCTCATGGTTGTACTGGTAAAGGTAATGACCAAGTTCGTTTTGAATCATGTTTTGCAGCACTAGCCCCTGATTTAAAAGTAATTGCGCCATGGCGTGAGTGGGACTTATCGAGCCGTGAATCATTACTTGATTACTTAGCAGAGCGTGACATTCCGTGTTCAGCATCTGCTACAAAAATTTATAGCCGTGATGCTAACGCATGGCATATTTCGCACGAAGGTGGTGAGCTTGAAGACCCATGGTGTCAACCAACTGAACAAGTATGGACTTGGACTAACTCTCCAGAGCAAGCACCAGATAAATCAGAACTAGTAACATTAAAAGTTGTTGAAGGCGAAGTGGTTGCTGTAAATGGCGTAGAGCTTAAACCTTACGATTGTTTAGTCAAATTAAACGATATTGCATCGCCTCATGGTGTTGGACGTGTTGATATTGTAGAAAATCGTTTAGTTGGCATGAAGTCACGCGGTTGTTATGAAACGCCAGGCGGCACAGTCATTATGGCTGCGCTTCAAGCCATTGACGAGCTAGTGCTTGATAAAGCAAGCCGTAAGTGGAAAGAAGTACTCGGTGGCGAGTTCTCGCATTTAGTATACGACGGCCGTTGGTTTACGCCTCTTAAAGATTCTATTTTAGCCGGTGCTGAAGCACTTTCTAAAGTGGCAACAGGTGAAGTGGTACTTAAGCTATACAAAGGCCAAGTAACTGCAGTTCAAAAGCAGTCACCAAATAGCTTATACAGCGAAGCATTTGCTACATTTGGCGAAGATGATGTGTACGACCAATCACACGCTGAAGGCTTTATTCGTTTATTCTCGCTTTCAAGCAGAATTTCAGCACTCGCTAAAAAGTAATTTATTACGCCCCTTATAAAAGGGGCACTACAGGGTTTGGAGAGATTTCATGGCATTATGGGGCGGACGTTTTTCTACGGGTCCAGATGAGGCGTTTAAGCAATTTAACGACTCTCTTCCCTTTGACTACCAGTTAGCAGAGCAAGATATTATTGGCTCTGT
The DNA here is from genome assembly GCF_040309225.1 of Pseudoalteromonas sp. GW168-MNA-CIBAN-0100. Taxonomy (NCBI): domain Bacteria; kingdom Pseudomonadati; phylum Pseudomonadota; class Gammaproteobacteria; order Alteromonadales; family Pseudoalteromonadaceae; genus Pseudoalteromonas; species Pseudoalteromonas sp. GW168-MNA-CIBAN-0100. Next base: position 74,597 of record NZ_JBEOOL010000007.1, read on the forward strand.
GGCATGGGCTGGTGCACTTGAACAGGTAAGTGTACTTTCAAGTGACGAGCACACAAGATTAGTGGCTGCATTAAATGAGCTGCTTGAAGAAGTTAAAGCAGATCCACAAGCGGTAGCTACTTCAGGTGCAGAGGATATTCATTCACATGTTGAAGCAGCTCTAATTGAAAAAGTAGGTGATTTAGCTAAAAAATTACATACAGGCCGAAGCCGTAATGACCAAGTTGCCACCGACTTTAGATTATGGTGCCGTGATACGGCTGACCATTTACTAGATGCTATTGCACAGCTTAAAGGCGAGTTTGTAGCGCTTGCAGAGCGAGAGCTTGGCACAATATTACCAGGTTACACGCACTTACAGCGCGCACAACCAGTATTGTTTAGCCACTGGTGTATGGCGTATGTAGAGATGCTAGAGCGTGATGAAAGCCGCCTGCAAGATGCTAAAGCGCGCATGAATTTTTGCCCATTAGGCAGTGGTGCATTAGCAGGTACTGCTTATCCGATTGATCGCCAAGCATTAGCGCATGGGCTAGGTTTTACAGCGGCTACAAAAAATAGCCTTGATGGCGTATCTGATCGTGATTTTGTGTTAGATCTTTTAAGTTGTGCGTCTATTTCGATGATTCACTTATCTCGTATGTCAGAGGATCTGATTTTTTATAATTCGGGTGAAGCCGGATTTATAGAGCTGGCTGATAACGTAACATCAGGCTCATCGCTCATGCCTCAGAAAAAAAATCCTGATGCACTCGAGCTTATTCGCGGTAAAACCGGACGTGTATTTGGTGCATTTAGCGCTATGATGATGACGTTAAAAGCGCTGCCACTTGCATACAATAAAGATATGCAAGAAGACAAAGAAGGCCTGTTCGACGCTATGCCAACATGGCTTGCATGTATTCATATGGCGCAAGCATGTATTAAAGGCGTTAAAGTAAACGGTGATAAGACACTTGCTGCAGCAAAAGGAGGGCATGCAAATGCCACCGAACTTGCTGATTACTTAGTTGCTAAAGGTGTGCCATTTAGAGAAGGGCATCACATTGTAGGTGTACTTGTACAGCTTGCGATTAGCGAAGGTAAAACGCTTGAAGAGCTATCGCTTGAGCAGTACAAATCAGTAAACACTGTATTTGAAGACGATGTTTACCCAGTACTTGAAATTGATGCATGTATAAAAGCACGTAAAGCCCTTGGTGGGACGTCTATTGAACAAGTAACTAATGCTGTTAAAGAAGCCAAAAAAAAACAGCAAATAACGGTACGTGATGCAAATTTAGATGATGTAGAAGCAATTGCCACACTTATACAGCATTGGGCAACGGTAGGTGAAAACCTGCCTCGTGCAAAAAGCGATATGGTGCACTCTATTAACGAGTTTGCAGTAACAGAAATAAATGGAAAAGTGTCGGGCTGTGCGTCGTTATACATTTACGATACCGGCCTTGCTGAAATACGCTCATTGGGTATAGACCCAAAAAGTAAAGTGTCGGGGCAGGGTAGACAGCTTGTAGATCATCTACTTACTAAAGCCAAAAAATTGGCACTTAACCGAGTTATTGTATTAACACGCGTACCAGATTTTTTTGAACAACAACGTTTTACTTTTTGTAGCAAAGACTCTTTGCCTGAAAAAGTAATGAAAGATTGTGAACTTTGCCTTCGTAAAGAAAATTGTGACGAAGTAGCAATGGAATATATTTTGAAGTTAAGTACACGTGCGGAGATCCCGTGTAAATACGTAGCTTAAAATCCCTGGATACAAAAAACGTACGGTTATCCCTGTGCGTTTTTTTATGTTTGTAGTAAACTGGTCGGAGCTGTTTGGTTTGATTATATAAGTATGTTTTGAGTGAGTTTTAAGGTGTCAAAAAAAGTTGGCACATTGGTTGCTTCGTATAAGGTAGATAGCAAAATAGCTATCACTACTTTAAACAGGTGATGCATTTATCTACATAATGATGTGGTTAAAAGTTGCACCAAATATAATTAAAACTTTTACAAGGATCAATCACATGCAAGTTTCAGCTAATAGCCAAGTACAAATGCAAGCATACAACAAAACACAACAATTAAAGCCTGCAATGGAACAAACTGCTAGCCCTAAAACCCTGCAATCTGATACAGTAAGCATTTCTCAAGAGGCTATTGCTGCAGCAAGTAGTGATAGCTTACAACGCGGCGGGGGCAGTGTAATGCCTGTCAGACCAAAGTAATAATTTAAGGTTTTAAATGATTCTAACTGAGCTTTTTGGGTTGTTCTCACTGTCTGCTTTTACGATGTGGGGATTTCTGATGACTTTCTTTTTTAATGTGTTTGTATACTCATTAGATGTAAAAAGAGGTACAACTCTTCTGCTCAGTTCATTTATTATGATGATATCTTATACCTTATCTGACTACTTCTATACATGGCTTTCTATTAAAAACTCAATATACTTGGATTGGGCTTTGTATGATATTTCTACTATTTTAGCGTTAATATGTATATATAAAATAACAGAAAAAACAACACCTTCTTTTTTGTATTTAATTGGTGGATTGTCTATAAATTCGATTTTCTTTTTTTGTATGTATTTAGATATGTATATATTCGGAAATATGGAACGATGGTTTTTTTGGGATGTTTATACATACGCAGTTAATTTAATGGACTTAATGATGATAGTCGCATTAATTGTTGATAGAGACTTCCTCGGTCTTCATAAATTAAAGAACAAAATCCTCAGCTACTTCAAGTCAAACGATACCCATAAAGTAACCTAGTTTAAAATGTACTTAACTGGTGCTTTTCTGGATTATATAAATGCTTTTACACAATGGGGCTTTTTAATGGCCTTTTTGTACTGCTTAGTATCTAGTGTCAATATTAAAAATAAATCCCTTCTCATTACATCAAGCATTATGTTGTGTTCATATTTTTTAAGTGGATACTTTACTATATTGAATGCTCCTTATTTAGATTGGATTTTATATGATTTTCTTACCATAGTAGCGATACTCTTTTTTATAAAAATTGACTTTATTAAATGTTGCCCAAGTGCCAATTTTATTCTGATAGGTTTAGTCATTAATAGCCTCCTCGCATCAGTAATGCATTACGATCTATATATTCTTTACCACTTAGATGAGTGGTGGTATTGGAGTTTTTATTCTGTTGGGAGTACTTTAATAGATGTATTGATGATGCTCTCGCTAATACTTAATAAAAATCTTATAAAAATGTCGCCTTTAAAAATTATTAATTTGAATAAAAAAAATCTTAATAATAATGAGTGAACTCATAATTAGCCCAACAGTTTCTTTGTACATAGGTGCATTTGTACAATGGGGATTCCTTATGGCCTTTTTGTACTCCCTTGCTCATTCGATTAATAAGCCTAATAAAGAAAGAGTGTATTTGTCTTTGGTTATGAGTATTTCATATTCATTTAGTATATTTACAAATCTGGATACGGTAACTTATCTAGATTTTTTGTTTTCCGATATTTTAACTCTCCTAGTTATTATTTCCCTTAGGCGGCTCTGGCATGATGGTATTACCTATCTATATATCATTACTGGTTTAGCTATAAACTCAACTCTACATTTTCTCATGCATTACGACATCTATATATCAAATAATACAAGCTACTGGTGGCTTTGGAATGCTTACGCAATAGGGGTCAACGCTGCTGATTTCATAATGGTAGCTATATTTTTTATAAACAAAGATTTTTTATACTTGATGAAATTTAGAAATGGTTTGATTGCGAGTTTGAAGAGGATAGTTAGTGTCTGACATACTGTGGGATCTGGTAGCGATTAGAGATTATGTAGGTATTTTTATTACATGGTTCTTTGTAATTGCATTTCTTTATAATTTATCAGCAAGCATAAATAGTCCCTATAAAAATACAATGTACCTTTCTGGTATTATGATGATTTCGTATACCTTAAGTACACTGTTCGATATGGTTATAGTGTCTCACTTAAACTATTTTTACTTCGATATTGTAACTCTAATTATTATTTTTACGTTTAGGTACTACAGCCGAAGCCCAATTCCTAACGCATTTTATTATCTTGTATTTGGTCTGAGTATTAATGCATCTTTATTTTTAGCTATGCATTACGATATAGAGATTCTAGGTACTCTATATTATTGGTGGTTTTGGAACGTTTATGTATTTGGTATGTACTTTACAGATTTGATAATGCCATTAGCGCTTATCTTTAACAAAGATTTTTTAGGTCTAGTTAAGCTTACTAAATTTTTAACTGAAAAATTTAAAAGGTCACGCAATGCATGATTTTTTATGGCAGCTGGCTAGTTTATACGACTATATAACTATTTTTACTACATGGTCTTTTGTACTCGCTTTTTTATATAATTTGTCTGCAAGCATTAACAAGTCTGACAAAAGCTGCACACAACTTGCATTCATTATGATGGTATCTTACACCTCAAGTATTTTTATGGATCCCTTGAGCAACACACCCCATTTGACCCTTTTTATATTTGATATCGTAACTATGTTTTTTCTGATTATATGGCTGATATACTTTAGTAAAAACCTCCCCGTAGCCTTTTATTATCTTTTAGTTGGACTTAGCTTTAACGCATTTGTTTTTTTTGGAATGCACTACGACAGTATTGTTTTAGGAAATTTGGATTACTGGTGGTTTTGGGCCTTATATGTAATAGGGCAAATAATTTCTGATTTAACGATGCTTTTAGTTCTCCTAATTAATAAAGACTTTTTAGGTTTGGTTGCATTAAAACGGTATTTACTTAATCGTATAAAAAACACCCATCAAAAGGTTGAATAAAATGGAGGAGCTATTTTGGCAATTAAATTCAGTTAACGAATATTTTGGAATATTTATTACATGGCTTTTTGTTTTTTCTTTTTTGTTCACTCTATCAGCGGCTATTAATAAGCAAGATAAAAGCCGAGTTCACCTTTGCTTTATTATGATGGCTTCGTATACATTTAGTTTGTTTATGGACATAACTACTGCGGCTCCGCATTTAAAGTTGTTTATATTTGATGTGCTAACAATTGCCGTTATTTTTATGTGGCGTATTTTTTTAGGACGTAAAATACCGTACGGATTTTATTATCTTATTGTAGGGCTTGCTATCAATGCCTCACTGTTTATGGGGATGTACATTGATAATACTCTTTATGGCAATTGGGATTTTTGGTGGTTGTGGATGCTGTATGGTTTTCTTATGCCTATTATTGATATCACTATGGCGCTAATACTAATTATCAATAAAGATTTGCTAAAACTTGTTTGGTTAATTAAAAAATTAAAATCATCTATACAAAAGCCGAATTAGCGCATACAAGTTATGCGCTAATTCGGGAAGTGTTATTGGGCACCACAGCCCAATTTAGTTTTTAGCGCTTTAACAATTACCGGGTCTACAAACTCGCTTACATCACCATTGTGGCGAGCTACTTCTTTAACGAGTGTTGATGAAATAAATGAATTTCGCTCAGCGGGTGTTAAAAATACACTTTCTAAGTCGGGGTTCAGGCGGCGGTTCATGTTAGCTAATTGAAATTCATAGTCAAAATCAGATACAGCTCTAATACCGCGAATAAGCACATTAGCATTGTGCTCGCGTGCAAGATCAGCCAATAAACCAGAAAAACCAATCACCTTAACATTATCTATGTGGCTTAAAATAGAGTTTGCAAGCTCAACACGTTCTTCAAGGTTAAAGCAGGGTTTTTTACTTGGGTTATTAGCTACCGCAACTAATACAGTATCAAACATTTTAGCTGCACGTTGAATAAGGTCTGTGTGCCCATTAGTTAGTGGATCAAAGGTGCCAGGGTAAATTGCAATAACTTTCATAATGTTCACTATTTATTATTTTAGCGCTAGTTTAACAGTGTTTATGCCACAAAGCAGCCTAGCTAAAAAAGCATATAAACACTTACTTTCTTTAAACAGGTCAGTCCATGGTGGGAGTGTTTTAATGATTCATATTTGTTTATACTGTTTACCTCTTTTGAGTGTAATGTAGCCTATAGATAATTTGAGTATTAGCATATGAATACCAAGGATAAAATAATACACACCAGTATTTTGTTGTTTAACGAAAATGGTGAGCGTGCAATAACGACAAATCATATTGCATCAAACTTAGGGATGAGCCCGGGTAATCTTTATTATCATTTTAAAAATAAAGAAGACATTATCCGTCATATTTTTGCGCTGTATCGCGATCATTTAAATACTCACTTTAAACCTATTAATAAAGATGATGATGCATTTAATCATTTAACGGCTTACCTAGATTCGTTATTTGAGCTGATGTGGCGCTATCATTTTTTTTACGATAATCTCGGGGATATTCTCTCTAGAGATGCTGATTTAAAACAAGCTTATATTGATTTTCAGTTAGAGTTGTTAGAGCAAGTTCGTAAAATTATTTTAGGACTTCGCGACAGTGAAATGATTGCTATTGATGAGCAAGATGTCATTGATTTAGCACATACACTAAAGCTAACGGTTAGTTTTTGGACGCCTTATATTAAAGCCCGTAGGCCAAGTGGTACGCTTGCTGAGCAAGATATATATCATGGCATTTTAAAAGTACTTACATTATTTAGAGCGTACAGTACCGATAAAAGCATTGATAAAATGAACCTGCTACGTGAAAAATATACTGAATTAGCGCAACAAGCCTTAGGGCCTGTTGACCTTTCAGGATTAAAATTTGTTCAATCTAGGGGCGATTAAATCGCGACGCGAGGTTTGTAACCTAGTGGGCTAAGTAAAAACCAAGCAACAAAGAGTTAATCGCCCCTAGGCTAAACCCTTTGGGCAGCGCTTGTTTGGTATTTATGCTACGTTATCGCCTATTTATGGGGAATAACCACACTACATAGGCTCTGCCTTGCCTAAATACCAAACACACTGCTGCAAATTTAACCTCGAAAGATAAACAGGCCCTAGCTGTAGTTTAATCGATAGTAATAGGCTGTTTCCTAGGCGCTGAATTTTTTGCTATAATCCCGCGCCAAATGCCTGGGAGCGCGAATTCCCGCAGTCTAAGAGTGAACTATGCTTAAATTTATCGTCAAACTACATCCTGAAATAGCCATTAAAAGCCGTTCAGTCCGTAAACGCTTTACTAAAGTGTTAGAAAATAACATTAAAATTGTATTGCGCCGTGTTGACGAAAAAGTACAAGTAAGAAATAACTGGGATAACATTTCAGTTGTTACAAAGCTTGAAGACGCGCAAGTTCGCCTTGATTTTATCGATAGCCTTAAACGCATCCCTGGCATTGTTCAATTTATTGAAGTAACCGAAACACAATTCGAAACTCTTGATGATATTTATCAAAAAACCATCGCTTTAGTTGGTCATACTATTGTAGGTAAAACCTTTTGTGTTCGTGCTAAGCGCATAGGGCAACACGATTTTACCTCAACTGATTTAGAGCGTTATGTTGGTGGTGGATTAAATCAACATATTGAAGGCGCAAGCGTAAAGCTTAGCCGCCCAGAAGTAACAATACGCCTAGAAGTAAAAGACGATAAAGCTTACATTGTTTCTCATACACATTTTGGTATGGCTGGTTTTCCTCTGCCAACTCAAGAAGATGTGCTTTCGCTTATGTCTGGTGGTTTTGACTCTGGCGTAGCAAGTTACCAAATGATTCGTAAAGGCGCACGAACACACTTTTTATTCTTTAATCTAGGTGGCGCAGCGCACGAAATTGGCGTTAAGCAAGCAAGCTACTACTTATGGAAAAAATACAGCTCTACACATAAAGTTAAATTTGTAACGGTTGATTTTGAACCTGTTGTTGCTGAAATTTTAGAAAACGTTGAAAACAGCCAAATGGGTGTTGTACTTAAACGTATGATGATGCGCGCGGGTAGTGTAGTTGCGCAAAAGTTAAACATTCAAGCACTTGTCACTGGTGAAAGTATTGGCCAAGTATCTAGTCAAACATTAGCGAATTTAAGCGTGATTGACCGTGTTACTGAAACGCTTATTTTACGCCCGCTTATTCAACACGATAAGCAAGAAATTATTAATATTGCTCGCCAAATTGGTACGGCTGAAATGGCAGAAACAATGCCTGAATACTGTGGTGTTATTTCTAAAAAGCCAACGGTTAAAGCCAAAATAGACGTTATTCTTGGTGAAGAAGAAAAGTTCGACTTTGATGTACTTGATACCGTTGTAAACAACGCACGTATAATGGACGTGCGTGATATTGACGTAGAAGCCAAACAAGAACTTAAAGAAGCTGAATCGGTTGCTGATTTGCCTGTAGGCTCTGTGGTAGTTGATATTCGCTCACCAGAAGAAGAAGAAGCTGCACCGCTTGCAATCGATGGTGTTGAAGTGGTTCATTTACCGTTCTTCCGTCTGGCGACTAAGTTTGGTGATTTACCAAAAGACACCGACTACTATTTATATTGTGATCGAGGCGTAATGAGCCAACTACAGGCACTTATGCTGCACGAACAAGGCTTTGAAACGGTAAAAGTTTACCGCCCATAAGGTTTGTCGTCTTAAAGTTAAGAATTTATATAAGCGTGGTTTATACCACGCTTTTTTTTGCCTGAATTTTGACAAACAACTCATCATTGTAAGGTGTAGGAATACCGTGAAGTTTACCTTGTTGGCTAATATAGCCACATATAGCTGATATTTCAGTTTCTCTGCAATGCGCTACGTCTTGCTGCATTGAAGAGTAATTGTCAGACGTTAATTCCATTATTTTATAAGCGGTATTAAGTGCTTTAATCAATGGGATATTAAGCCCTTGTACGTTTGCTATATTGCATGCTTCAGTGAGTGCATTAAAAATTATAGCGTTGTACTTAGGTGCGCGTAACTCACCATTTTTTACATTACTTAAAGCGCTTAATGGGTTAATGGCAATATTTACGAGTAGTTTTTCAAAACGAAGCTGCTGAATGTTATTAGTAAACTTTAGGCTGGGTATTACTTTAAAAATATCAGCTATTGGCGCGCTATTTTGAAAAGCTAATTCATTACAAGCACCAATAACACTTTGTCCCTCACCAGTGTGCTGCACAATGTATTGGTTTGATTTAAAGCCCGCTATGCTTGTCGTTAAAAAGTAGAGTGCTTGGTGAGTGCTTAGCTGGCTATTTACCTCATCAACATTACCCATTCCGTTATGCGAAAGTACAACAGAGCAATGATTTGGTAAAAACGGCTTTATTTGCGTAAATGCATCAAGTACTTGAAAGGCTTTAACGGTAAATAAAACAACATCAAATTCAGCCGCTTTATTTAGCTGATTTAATGAAATAAATTGTGCGTCAATTTTTTTAGATGCACCCTTTCCTCGACTATAAAAGCGGGTATTTGTTGGGCTTTTGCGAGTTAAAACACTGACATTATGCGACGCACTTAGAAAATGACTAAGTAACAAGCCAATAGCACCATCGCCGACAATTAAAATATTAGCCATATGGGTTCTTTTTTCGAGGTGTAAAAATTACTCTAAGTAAAAAGTAGCTTGCGGCACCTGCAAAATCAGCAAAAAAATCACCGAGTGATGCTTGCCTATATGGAAGTGCGTCTTGCATTATTTCTATAGAGGCGCCATAACCTGCCAATAAAAGTATTTGCGCATATAAAGGAAGCTTAAACGCTTTATCCATTATTATGGCTAGTATAAAAAAAATCCCAAAATGGGCCACTTTATCAACATGAGGAAATAAATTTACAACGCCACCTTTTATTTCTTTGGCAAATAAAAAGGTAAAAGCTACTATGCTGATTAAAAAAATTGCTTGATAAACACGCCTTGTCACGACAAATCCTAAAATCGCTTAAAAAAGAGGCGCAAGTATATCAAACTAATTTAATATCGCACCTGAACAAGATGCAGAAAAATGTAAAGATTTATAATTTTAGCGTTATAATTACCACATAAAATTAAGATTAAATAGTTAGGAGCAAACCAATGCCTTCATTTGATATTGTATCTGAAGTAGAAATGAACGAAGCTAAAAACGCAGTTGATAATGCAAATCGTGAGCTAGAGACTCGCTTTGACTTTAGAGGCGTTGATGCATCTATTGAGCTAAATGACAAAACAATTAAGCTTAAAGCTGAAGCAGACTCTCAGGTTATGCAATTATTTGATATTTTAGCTAACAAAATATCTAAGCGTGGTATGGATGTATCAAGCTTAGAGCTTCAAGATATTACCCGTGCAGGTAAAAATGTATTTCGTAACGTTGGCTTAAAGCAGGGTATCGAAAAGGACATGGCTAAAAAAGTAGTTAAAGCCATTAAAGACTCTAAAGTTAAAGTTCAAGCTGCTATCCAAGGCGAAGAAGTACGTGTAACGGGTAAAAAACGTGACGATCTTCAAGAGGCTATGCAAGTAGTGCGCAGTGCTGAGTTAGGTCAGCCTTTTCAGTTTAAAAATTTCCGCGATTAATTAATAAATAGTTTTAAATTAAGCATGCTTTAATCTGTTTATACTTACAGACAGATTGAAGCTACTTACTCTTTTTAAATATCTCACTATTATCCCTCTTTGCTGCCTAGATACTCCCGTATGTATTAATCTTCTTTTTGATATTTAAGCTATTATATTTAATCACATGCAATTAAGTACTTCACACTAGAAGGTATTAAAATGAAACGTCATCAATTATTTTTGTTATTTGTTTTGCTTACATTTACCAAACCAAGCTTATCAAAAACAGTTGATATTGATGTACTGGTTGAAGATGGCTACTTTCCCATTATTATTAATGCGCAAAAAAAGCAGGGTTTTGCTCCTGAGTTTATTAAGATTTTAAACGGCGCACAGCAGGAGTTTAATTTCGTACTTAAGTCTCTACCTGTAAAAAGGCTTGCTTTGTCAGTTGAAAAAAATAATTTTGATGTTTTATTTTTAATGGCACTGCAATGGATACCACAATCAGCGCAAGAGAATATTAAAAAAACCGAATTTTATACCATTACCAAAAATGAGCTTTATACGCTTAAAGAAAATACAAATGAGCAAGCTTACTTTGACGACATTACGTCATTAACAAAGGTTGGGGTATTGGGGTACTCGTATCAATTTGCTGGATTTAATACAGATGCCGAATTTTTAAGTGAGGAACATCAGGTAAGTTTAACCATTGATGAATTCAATGTGGTTAAAATGCTGCTATTAAAGCGCGCGGAAGTAGGTGTTTTAAATAATATTGCTTACCAATATTTTAAAAATAAAAATACTTTTAATATGGATTTACTCTATAAAAGTAACGTACCAGATGCCGTTTATAAAACGCACTTTTTAGTTAACTCTAAATCAAATAAGATCACTAGTAATAAAATGGATGAAATACTAAGCTTACCTACTGCACAAATACAACTTCAGAAGCTACTTGATAAATATGGCGTTTCTTCAAACTATACTAGCCCCTAACTGCATTTTAAAGGTTTTTAGCTGTATAGACGTCCATTGACATTTGTAAACAAAATACTCACAATAGCGACATATTTTCAAGGTGCTTGCTAGCCACTTCATGTAATGATTTTTTTAGCAGGATAATCGGGAAGTTGGTGCGTTTTCATGATGACTACAAGCCCAACACTGCCCCCGCAACGGTAAAGTATTGCATATTTTGATGTGCTTACTGAGTCCGGAGACCGGCCTTGATGCAATCTTACTTACTTAAATCTTTGCGGTGGGCAAAGGTAGGGGACATCATGTTAAACAAAACAACTTTAGGCGTTGCTATTTCTGCTGCGCTTTCATTTTCTGTGTCTGGCGCAGAGCAATCAATTGAAAAAATAACCGTTACAGCTAATAAATTTGAGCAATCAATCAATGACGTTTTAGCAAGTGTAAATGTTATTGAGCGTGCAGAAATAGAAGCAAGCAACGTACGCGATTTACCAACCTTATTAAGCACGCGAGTTGGTTTTCAGGTTAATCCAAACGGTGGTTTTGGCCAAAATACAGGTGTGTCACTTCGTGGTACTGGCTCTGGCGATACGCTAATTTTGATTGACGGTGTACGTACAGGCTCAGCAACACTTGGTCAAAAAGCATTAAATAATGTCCCTTTAAATAGTATTGAACGCATTGAAATTATTAAGGGCTCTCGCGCGGCTGTTTATGGCTCTGATGCACTCGCTGGTGTTATTAATATTATTACGCGTGAGTCGGATAACTTATCCCTAAGCGCTACATTTGGTTCTGACTCTTATCAAAATTATCAAGTTGCAGGCTCTGTAAAATCAGATGATATAACAACAGCATTTAACGCAGGCTTTGAAAAAACAGATAACTTTGATGCACTGCAAGGCGTAGCACCAGATGAAGATGGCTATGAAAATAAAAACCTTGGTTTTAAAATAAACTACACCGATGCACATTACGGCGACTTTAAGTTTTTAGGCCAATACAGTGAAGGCTATGCAGATTACGACAGTCGCTTTAGCCCAGCCGACAGTACGATTGAACGAGATGATTTTAAAAACTATCAGCTTTCTGCAGGTTGGAGTAAAAACTACACTAACCAAACGCACAGTATTGATTTAGCGCTAGCAACGGATGATTCAGACAATACATATGTTGATTTTTCAGTTGGACCAACAACAAGTACTTTTATAACTAAACGCACACAAATTGATTATAACGGCCAATACCTATTATCTGATGAGCTTAACATTAGTGGTGGTATCAATTGGTACAACGATGATGTATCTCATAGTTCGCAACTATTTGTTGAAGACAGCCGAGATGTACTTGCTGTGTTTGTAGGTGCTTACTACGATGCAGATAAAGTATTAGCTAATTTAACTGTTCGCCAAGATGACGACGAGCAATTTGGCGACGAAACAACGTATACCGCAGCTGCAGGTTATCATTTATCTGAAGATGCAACATTTCGTATAAACCAAAGTACTGGCTTTAAAGCCCCTACATTTAACGATTTATATTTCCCACTTTATGGTAACCCTGATTTACAGCCTGAAAAATCAGTAAACCGTGAGTTAGGTTTGAGTGTGGACTTTGATATTGCGCAAGTTGATGTTGCAATTTTTAGAAACGATATAGAAGATAAAATTGATTACGATGCAAACTTTGCATTAGCTAATATCGATGAAGCACGTTATGAAGGGGTTGAATTTAGCTTATCTCAGCAGTTTTTTGGTTTTGATAGCAACCTTAACTTTACTTATTTAAGTGCAGAAGACGAAGAAACGGGCGCAGAGTTACGTAATGTTGCTAAACGTACTTTTAACTGGGAACTTGCAAAACAGTTTGGTGCTTTTGATGCAAGCTTAGACATGCAATACCGTAGCGACCGACAAGGTGCTGTGACGCGTTTAGGGTCATACACGCTTTGGAACTTAGCGGGTAATTATCAAGTAAATGAGCATATTGAAGTTTCGCTTCGTGTAGAAAACTTATTTGATAAAGAGTATAACGCTGTTGATTCAAATACTGATTTTACAACGGGTCAAGTGTATTACTACAACACGCCAGAGCGTCGCTTTTTTGCAGGCGCAAGCTACCAGTTTTAACGGTATCTATTAATATTAAAAAGCCCGACTTATATCGGGCTTTTTAATGTGTAGCTAAGTTTAACTAATCAATTTAACTAATCAATTTAACTACTCAAATTAGCTAGTCAGCTAAGAACTCTTTAAATACGGTTTCAAACTTATGTAATTTAGGTGCTATTAAAATACTACAGTAGCCCTGCTGTGGGTTTTCGTTATAGTAATCTTGATGATAATGCTCTGCTGGATAATACGTAGTGGCAGGGCTGACTTCTGTCACAATTGGCTCACTCACATGGCTTTGCAGTTGAGCTATCATTTCATTGGTTTGCTTTAGTTGAGCTTCATCGTGATAGTAAACAACGCTTCTATACTGTGTGCCTATATCGTTACCTTGGCGATTCAATTGTGTTGCATCATGCAAAGTGAAAAACATTGCTAGCAGTGTTTCAAAGCTAACTACAGTGGTATCAAATTCAATTTTAACAACCTCAGCGTGCCCGGTTGTGCCAGAGCATACAGAATTATAGGTTGGGGTGTCGGTTTCGCCACCGGTATAGCCAGAACTCACATCTAATACGCCATTTACACGTCTAAATGCTGCATCTATACACCAAAAACAGCCGCCACCAAATGTTGCTACTTGCGTTGTTGAGCTCATAAGTATTCCTAAAATGTATATGGAGTTTAAAGGCGAGCATAAATTGTATGCGCCGCAACAACAAGGTTACGGCGCAATAAAGAGATTAGATCTCTTCGAAAGGCTTTTCAGCAGCTTGTTTATTCAGCTTTTGTTGTAAAAACTCAGGTGATTGTGTATTTTTCGATAGAGCATAATACGCAGCAGGTACAACAAAAAGAGTCAGCAGAGTAGATACAATAACCCCTGTAAACACAACTACACCAATTACCATACGGCTTTCGGCACCGGGGCCTGAAGCAAAAACCAAGGGAACAGAGCTCATAACGGTTGTAAGTGAGGTCATTATTATTGGGCGAAGGCGCTGGGTAGCTGCCTGTAGTATTGCTTCACTAAACTCAACGCCTTTATCGCGTAATTGGTTAGTAAATTCCACAATCAAAATACCATTTTTAGCACTTAAGCCTATGAGCATAACAATACCTATTTGGCTGTAAATATTTAAGGTCAGTCCTGTAGCCCAAAGCCCAAACATAGCGCCCATTAAACCAAGCGGTACGGTAAGCATAATTACAAATGGGTGCATAAAGCTTTCAAACTGCGCAGCAAGCACTAAAAAGGTAACGGTGAGTGCAAGTATAAATACGTAGGTCATCGCTGATGCGCCTTCGTAATAAAGCTGCGACTCACCTTTGTAATCTACTGCGCCATCTATATCGTTTTCTTGCGCGGCTACTTCGTTTAAAAAGTTAAGCGCTTGCTCAAGGGTATAACCGTCGGCTAAGTTGGCGCTTAATGTAATTGCGCGCATACGGTTGTAGCGGTTTAAGCGCGATGCTGTTGCTTCTTCTTTTAAGCTGATAAGGCTATCAAGTGGAACTAGTTCACCGCTTCGTGATTTAAGGTATATATTTGAAATATCAGTAGGATTGGTAAAATCTTCTTTTGTCCCTTTTAAAATCACATCGTATTCTTCACCGCGGTCAATAAAGGTCGTAACACGGCGCTGGCCAAGCATTGTTTCTAGTGTACGGCCTACATCAGATACCGAAACGCCTAAATCGGCAGCTTTGTTTTTATCTATGCTAACTAAAAACTGTGGGAAGGTTTCTTTGTAATCATGATCGATTCTTACTAAACCAGGGTTTTGCTCAGCACGCTTTATTATACGGTCACGCCAATCGGCCAGTTGAGCGTAATCATTACCTTGCAGTACAAACTCAATTGGGCGAGATGAGCCACCACCACCAATACCACGGCGCATAATGGCAAATGCACGAACATCGGTAACTTCTTGCATTTTACCGCTTATTTCGTCCATTACTTCCCAGGTTGAGCGTTTGCGTTTATCCCAATCGGCCATACCCACAATCGCAACACCGCCGCTGCCACCCCAGCCAGGCACTCGAACAAGTACGCGACTTAGCTCACCGGCTTGCGAGTAAGGCATTAAGCGCTCTTCAATTTTAGCCATATTAGCGGCGTTATTTTCGTAACTTGCGCCCTCAGGGCCGCTCATCATAATAAAGAACGTGCCACGATCTTCTTTTGGCGTTAGCTCAGAAGGAACTTGTAAAAACAACGAGTAACTAACAAAGCCAGCTAATAATAAGCTCACCATTAAACCCCATTTACGGGTTATGTTGGTGGAGAGTGAATTACGGTAACTTACTTCAATTTTAGTAAACTGGCGGTCCATCCATTGGCTAAATTTATTTGGTTTGTCTGATACTTTAAGTACTTTAGAGCACAAGGCTGGTGCGAGAGTCAGTGCTGTAACACTTGAGAAAAATACGGCAGCACTTACCGCCATAGCAAACTCAGTAAATAATGCACCTATACGGCCATCCATAAATACTAATGGCACAAACACCGATATTAGTACAAGAGTGGTTGCTACTATAGCAAAACCTACTTCACGCGCGCCTCTAAATGCAGCTAGTAACGGCGGCTCACCCAGTTCAATACGGCGGTGAATGTTTTCAAGCATTACAATGGCATCATCTACTACTAAACCAATGGCCAGTACTAAGGCAAGTAAAGTGAGTAAGTTAATTGAGTAGCCCATTGCCAATAAAAACATAAAGCTACCAACAAGTGCGACCGGTACGGTGACCGCAGGGATAAGCGTTGCTCGTATATTGCCTAAAAACAAAAATATAACGAGTACGACTAAACCCATAGAGATGGCAAGTGTGCTGTAAACTTCATTAATAGACTCTTTAATAAATACAGACGAATCGTAGCTGTCTTGAATTGTAGTGCCTTGAGGTAGGTTGCGTTTGATTTTTTCAAGTTCACTGCGTGCGTTATCTACTACGGTAAGTGTGTTTGCTTTAGCTTGTTTTACAATACCTAAGCCAATCATATTACGCCCGTTACCACGAAATAAGCTTTCGTCATCGGCAGCTTCTAAACGTACATCGGCAACTTCACCTAAACGTACTAAGTAACCTTCATCACCACGTTTAATTACCAGGTTTTTAAAATCGCGCTGATCTTTATAACTACGGGCAGTACGCACGGTAAAGTCACGATCTATAGATTCTATTTCGCCAGCCGGTAACTCAACGTTTTCTGTACGAAGTGTGTTTTCTATATCGCTTGAGGTAATACCCCGTGCGGCCATTGCTTGGCGGTTAAGCCAAATTTTCATGGCGTATTGGCGCTCACCACCAATACGTACGTTAGATACACCATCTACTACGGCTAAGCGGTCAACAATAAAACGCTGCGCGTAATCAGAGAGCTGTAACGAGTCCATTGTTTCGCTGTTTAATACAAACCAGGCGATTGGGCTTTCATCACTATTTGATTTAGATACTTCTGGCGGGCGTACCTGATCAGGCAAACTATCAAGTGCACGTGCTACACGTTCGCGTACATCGTTAGATGCTGCATCTATGTCGCGGTTAATATCAAACTCAATGGTAATGTTTGAGCGCCCATTACGGCTCGAAGAGTTAATACTTTTGATGCCTTCAATACCTGAAATTCGATTTTCTATTATTTGCGTTATTTTGGTTTCTATAATTTCGGCAGAAGCACCTGTGTATTCAGTGCTGATATTTACAATCGGCGTTTCAATATCCGGGTATTCACGAAGTGGCAGCATAGTAAACGCAACCAGTCCAAAAGTAAGAAGCAGTAAATTAATTACAATGGCAAAAACGGGGCGCTTGACGCTAGTATCTGTAATTTTCACGTATTACCCCTTTACGCTTACTTTACTTCCAGAGCGAATTTTTATTAGCCCCTCAGTAACAATTTGCTCGCCATCAGTTAGGCCTTCGTCGATAGCAACCCAGCCATTATTTCTGCTAGCAACATGCACTTCAATTTTATTAGCTATCCCATCTTGAATTTGAAAAACAAAGTGTTTGTCTTGCAAAGGTATAACCGCTTTTTCTGGCACCATTAAAGCTTGGTTGCTGCTTAGCTCAAGTGCTGTATTTAGTAACATACCAGGGCGAAGTAATCCTGATTTATTGGCAAAACTTGCTGTTACTTCAACACTGCGAGTAACCGAATCAATACGCGAGCTAATATGCGTTACCTTGCCGTTAAATGTTTGTCCTGGGTAGGCATCGTTTTGCGTAAGCACTTTCATGCCCATATTTAATTGTGCTAAATATTTTTCAGGTACTTTAAAGTCAACTTTAATAATACTAATATCATCAAGTGTTGTGATTATTGTTGTATTACTTACGTAAGCACCTATTGATATTTCACGCTTACCTAACAGGCCTGAAAAGGGCGCACTAATAGTCATTTCGTTTAATTTAGTTTTAGCGCTTTCTAGTTGGGCCTCTGTTGCATCAACACGAGATAACTGCTCTTCAAGTAACGACTTTGCCGTTGATTGCGAGCGTGAAAGTTCGGTTAGGCGATCTAATTGACGTTGTTCTTCACGTAAGTTAATGCCAAGCTCTTTAACGGCAAGCTGTTCTTGTTGGCTCTGTAACTGTACTAACTTTTGTCCTTTACTGACTAAGTCGCCGTCTTTAAAATATATATCTGTGACATAATCGTTTTGCGCACTTTTTATATAGATTGCTTGGTTTGCACGCGCGCTACCGATCGCTTCTATCATCACTGCGTTTTCCTGAGAAGTAACAGTATGAGCTGTTACTTGAGTAGACATTTGTGATAAATCGGCCTGTTCGCCGTGGCTAGCGGGTAGATATAAATAAACGCTAAATATTAGAAGTAACGTAATAATAAATGGAAAAAGTGCTTTACCTGATTGTCTTGAGTACATTGATTTCATACCTGAAAATGAATTGTAAGTATTGTACGAAATAAGACCGGGAAAAGACGGTTATGTGTCTCATAAATTTGTGCGTTAAGCGTAAAAGTAAATAAGATTTATTCATTGTTCCTATTTTGTTGAGGAAAAAGCGGTAATGTATGAAATTTAAAACCACCTGTAACTTATGTATAACAACAAGAAAGGTCATAATTTGGGCTGTTATTATGCTTGTTTTTTATATGGTGTTTTACCAATATGGATAAATCTAACAATGTCATTAAGTTTCGGGCACAAGGTGCGCGAAACGCAATTGAAGTGCTTGTTGCAGGTGCAATTGGTTTAGTTTTCATTATGTTGTTTAATTTACTGAGGCCGGGTGAGATTAGCATACTTGAAATATTTTTAGTGAGCTTGTGTATTGCCGCTATTTTTATTGGATATTTAAAAACTCAAGAGCCATATCATAGCCTTATATTAAATGAGTCTGAGCTCGTTTATTACCATAAGTACGGAGCTTGGTGTATGCCTCATAGTAACTTTAATCACAGTGGTATACCCAAAGTAGAAGATGGCTTTGATTACTTAGAATTAAATGCGGTTGGTATAAAGGTAAACGACATAGATGACTTTTTAACAAGCATAGCGCCTCGAATTGCAGGGAAATTATTAATAGAGCAGCGTAATTTATTTATGCAAGTTGTTCAAAAACATTGCAAAAATGGCAATTGCCCATCAGAATGGCTAATAGAAGATACACATTACACATCCCATAAAGGGATAAGCTATACTGGTCTTATAGCTATGTTTGCTAACAGGACTAAGCACCTTCAACTGTTAACCGGTTACGATTTATTATTACCAGCCAGTGTGTTAGATAGAGATATCTGGGCATTTAGTGCTAACTTAAATAAGTGGAAGCGCGAGCCTAGTCAGTTTATAGCGTCGCAAATTAATAATTAAGCTGCGACTGTAGGAAAGAAAAATGAGTCAAGAGAGAGCCTTTTTAAAAAGTGGTCGAAACACCATAATACATAAAGATAAAAAGCATGATTTAGTGATTGTAAACTCTGAAATTCATCCTAAAATTAAAGTGACTCAACATGGCTTAGAGCCATTTAAAGAAGAGTTACCTAAAAACCGCCGTGATGCAAAAGATCGCTATTTAGAAATAGTCTATGTTGGAAGCCCTGATATATTTGGCGAAGAAAAACAATTACTATTTATTCAAGCTTTAGATGGGCGTGAATACAAAGTAGATTACAGTAAAATCGGTACGAAATTGTTTGTACGCATTCATCAAGATACATATATGTAGTACTTTAATGGCATCTTTATTGCTAGTAATTACACTATAGTAATTATTTGACATAATAAGGTGCTGCGTATGAAAGCGTTTGCTTTAATCCCCCTCATTTCTTGCGGTTTGCTGAGTGCGTGTGGAGGTGGTGGCGGTGATAGCGATAATACAGTTGTAGAAACATCTGTTAATGCTGGAACCGATTTACAAATTATCGAAAAAACTGAATTTACTATCACAGCACAAGGTTCCCCCGCTGATGGTACGTTTTCATGGCAACAAGTTAGCGGCCCAAGCTTAGAAGGTTTTCCGCTTGAAGGCGCTGAGCAAACATTGACAGCCCCTGACGTAAAAACTGATAGTGAAATAATCTTAAGAGTAAGCTATCAAAGCACCGGTAGTAGCGCTGTTAGTGACGACATTTCTATTTCAGTGAGCTCTAATAATCAACTTCCTCTTGCTGTTGTTACCCAAACATCTCCTGAAACACTTCCTTCTGTATACAAAGACACAGTTACTTTGAGCGCCCTTGAGTCGAGCGATCCTGATGATAATGGCCAAATTGATAGTTACTTGTGGCAACTGCTATCAGGTCCTGATTTAGATATTGCTAGCTTTAATGAGTCAACTCTTAGCTTTTCTCATCCATTACTAGAAAGTAACGTAAATTTATCTTGGCAGCTAACAGTCACTGATGATGAGGGCGGTGAGGCAAGTACTCAATATTCAATGACGCTTAATAAAACAAATGAACTAGTGGATGCAAATGCAGGCGCTGATCAAAATGTCGAAGAGTTTGAAGAAGTAACACTTGACGCAACGAATAGCGAAACTGTCACCGATACCTATCAGTGTAAGTGGCAACAACTTACCGGTAATAGCGAAACATTAAGTAATAGCGACCAATGTACAACGACATTTTTTGCCTCTGATGTAGATACTGAATCCACGTTGAGCTTTGAAGTAACGGTAACCGACTCAAAAGGACGCACCGATACAGATTCTTTATTTGTTGATGTATCACCAAAAGCGCTTGGGCTTATAAACGATAGTGGTGTTGGTGAGTGCTATAACAACACCCAACGCATTAACTGTGAAAGCGATGACTTTCCAGCGCAAGATGCTGAACTTGGACGCGATAGCTATGCAAACCGCTTAGATAAGGTTGGTAAAGGTAATTTAGCGTTTGATTACACTAAACTTAATCAGTTTGCTGATGAAGTTGGTGATGATAGTAGTGACTTTACCTGTATACGCGATAATGTTACTGGACTTGTATGGGAAGTAAAAAGTGAATCCTCAGGAGTATTGCCAAATACAAGCTTGCGTGAGGGTCAAAATCATTACTTTTGGGATTTAGGTGATACAACCTTTACAGACACCAGTACAGCCAATTCAACTTGTCCGGATGATACGAGTTGTGGAGTACAAAGTTATATAAACGAAGTGAATAACTTAGATTTTTGTGGTGGTACAAATTGGCGGTTACCTACTTATACAGAGCTTTTAGGTTTAATTGATTATGGTAAGCAAGGGCAAAGCATATTAATTGATGAGGTGTTTTTCCCCAATATGCCAAGTGAAAGTGCATTAAGCCACTTACGTTATTGGACTTCACAAACCGCAGCCGATGGTACAAGTTTATCGCAAGCGTACATTATTGATATGAGTGATGGTAACGATCTTGCTTATCCAAAAGAAAATACCGCGTATGTTCGTTTAGTTAGAAGCCGTTAGGAGAAAATAATGAGATTAAAATTACTCTATGCACTAGCAACTATAAGCTTGAGCTTTAATATTGCAGCGGCGCAAACGTGCTACGACGGTGCAGATACCACAACGCCGACAGATAGATTTACCATAAATACAGATGGCACAGTGTCTGATACCGAAACAGGCCTTATGTGGCAACGTTGTAGTTATGGGCAAATTTATAATACAGAGACGCAGCTTTGCGAAGGCTCTACACCTTCTCTTACTTGGCAAGAAGCACTACGCGGTGCTAAAAATGATACAACCGCAGATTACGATGATTGGCAAATGCCTAACATTAAAGAGTTGGCGAGTATTTTAGAGCACAGTTGCACCGAGCCGAGCATTAATGAAGAGGTGTTTTTTGGTACTAAGCTTCAAAACTATTGGTCAAATACATCGGGTGTGAGCACGATGAGCTCTGCATGGGTTTATCAATTTGATAGTGGCCTGAATAGTTTGCACGCTAAAACAAGTAATGTGTATTTACGGTTAGTTCGCTACGAAGAGTAAATTACATACTAAGATTAGACAGATGAAAGTGCAGCCTTAAAACCGCTGCATTTTTTTGTTTTACATAAATTTACGTTATTTCAATAATAAAGCGCTTACAACGTTGTCACTTAGTGCGTTTTTTTGCCATTATAGGCCGTGATTTAATTACGAAGGAACATCACGGTGTATTTAAGCTATTTTGGCCTGAATGAAAAACCTTTTTCAATTTCGCCCAACCCTCATTACTTATTTTTAAGTGAACGACATAAAGAAGCCTTAGCACACCTTACCTATGGATTAGGTGAAGACGGTGGTTTTGTATTATTAACAGGCGAAGTGGGTACTGGTAAAACTACAATTACCCGCAGTATGTTAGAGCAGTTACCCGAAAACACGCAAGTAGCGATGATCCATAACCCAGCACTTTCAGAGCTAGAGTTATTAGCTAGTATCTGTGATGAGCTCAACATTAGTTACGATGCTAATAATGCGACGCTTAAAAGTCTTACCGATATTATAAAAAAGCACTTAGAGACCAATAATAAATCGGGTGGGCACACCATACTTATAATTGATGAAGCGCAGTTACTTGCCCCTAATGTGCTTGAACAATTACGCTTGCTGACAAATATAGAAACCGATCATAAAAAATTATTACAAATAGTATTGGTTGGTCAACCTGAGCTACAAGAGCTTTTAAAGCGCAATGAATTAAGGCAACTCGCCCAGAGAATAACAGCTCGTTACCATTTATTACCACTTACGCAAGGCCAAACAGTTGCTTACATAAAGCATCGGTTACATGTTGCAGGATGTGATAAAGGAATTTTTTCGATGGATGCCATGCAAGCTGTTCATCAATTAACCGGTGGTGTGCCACGATTAATGAACTTGGTATGTGAGCGAGCTTTGGTAGGCACTTTTGCAAAGCAGCAGTTGATAGTTGATAGCGATATAATAAAAAAATCAGCACATGAGTCATTACCCATGGATTTTGTAGCGCCAGTTAATGAGGCCAACAAAGCAACGTCATTTGTACCATATAGCCTTGCATTCGCTGCTTTATTTGCCGTAGGCATTGGGCTTTCATTTATTTTATAGTTAGGTAAGTTATGTCTTATTTATTAGATGCGCTAAAGCAGTCGCAGCAATCAGATATGAGTGCTGAGCAATACGACTTACAATCAGAGCAGTTAAAGCAACAGCAAGCACTTAAGCGTTATAGACGATTAGCGTTAGTATTTGGTACAAGCTTAGCTGCTTTTATTGCGGTAGCTGGTGGGTTTACTACTGGTAAGTGGTTTCAAGGTACTACTTTATTAAACATATCGGAACCCGCTGTAATTAAGGTGGTTGAAAGCGAAAAATCGTCAACTAAAGAAAAAGTTAAAGAGGTAGATGCCGCAGTTGAAAAGCAGCAAATAGCTAAGTTAGAACCTGCTAAAGTAGCTCCAACAAATACTGCAACGATTGAAGGGCAACTTGTACATGTGCAAACACCTAATGGTGTACAGCAAATGTTATTAACGCCTAATGGGCAATATATTCCTATGCCATCGAGTCAGGTCACGAGCGCAACGGGTTATAATCAGCAGAACGTGCAACAAGTAATGCCAGTTCAAAATTATAATCAGCCAGTATTTAATCCACAAAATAATTACAATCCAAATAATACACAGAACGCTTCGGTATTTGGGCAAAGTCAAAATACAGCATCAGCTCAACTAGATATGAGTAAATATAAAGTACTAGGTAAGCCAATTAATGGTAACAACCAATCTCAACAGATGAGCGATCCTGAGCTTGATGAGGTGCCTACAACACTTAAAAATGCGTTTGCGCAAGCTATACAAGACGTCGAAAAAAATCAGGATTATGAAGTTACCCATGCATCAAAAACGTCATCACGTGTTGAGCCTGTAGAATTGCTACCAGATGGCTTGCAATCAATGTTACCTAGTATTAAATATCAAGCGCATATTTATTCATCGAGCGCTGACAAGCGTTGGATCAAGCTAAATGGCCGAGAGCTACATGAAGGAGAGAGCATAGGCGCTTTAACTGTAAGAGAGATTACACCTGAGCAAAGTGTACTTGATTTTGATGGTTATGAGTTTAGCTTAAAAGCTTTGCAAGACTGGCCGCAGTAAACGCTTAGCTATTATGTTGAGAGCTCGGTAGAATGTTGAGCTCTCAATATTGCTTAGGATAATATTGAGTTTTTATAAAAGCGTTCTAAATCAATATTATATTCTTTAGGTTTCACCGCTGACTCAAGGGTATCTAGGGTTTTTTTATTAGCTAAATCGATATCTTTTATCTCTGTATAGCGACTATGCTTAGCACTGTAAAATGTTTTAACGATAGGTTTTAGCGGTGTGCTAGGGTTACTCTCGGTCACTAAACCAACTTTTTGACTCGATAATCTAACGAGCGTTCCTACCGGATGAATACCAATACATTGAATAAATTTATTAAGCAGCTCGGGATCGAAGCTATCTGGGCATCCGTCTTTTAGTATTTTAAAGGCTTTTATTGGCTCCATGCCTGCTTTGTAAACACGTTCTGCGGTAAGTGCATCATATACATCCACAATTGACGCCATACGTACGTATTGACTTATTTCGTCGCCCTTTTTAGCAAACGGGTAGCCTTTACCATCAAGCCTTTCGTGATGCATGCCAGCAATATCAACTGCAATACCCGTTAAACCAGACTCTTCTAATATCTCTTTACTGAAAAGCGAGTGCATTTTCATTATTTTAAATTCATCATCGGTAAAGCGACCTGGTTTATTGAGTATTTCATCAGGAATTTTTATCTTACCAATGTCGTGTAAAAGTGCGCCGGTAGTCAGTTCAACGATAATGTTTTTTTCTATACCTAAATGCTTAGCAAAAATCCCCATTAATATCGATACATTAATAGAGTGCTCAAGTAGGTAAGCATCTTTTTGGCGCATTTGGGTAAGGCAGGCTAGGGCATCTTGGTTTCTAAAAACAGAGTCCATAAAGCCACTTGCCAGCTCTCTGAATGGCGTAATATCTATATCGCGGCCTGCTTTAATATCTTTAAATGCTTTTATTTGCAGTGTTTTAGCTTCGTCATACAGCTTTTTTGCCTTTCCCATTTCTTGTTCGGCACTGTGTGTTTTTTGCCAAGGGTCACGCTTTATTTTTGTTGCAGGTACAGTGATAGGAGCTTTTTCAGGGACTGAGTCAATGAGGGTTTTATCAGGGTCTATTTCTACTTCTAAAATTCCTGCTTTTATTAGGTTATTAATACCAGCCTGAGTTTTAACCCAGCCTTGATTTTTAATTTTAATACTGCCAGTTTGCCTGGTAACACTTTGCACAAACATACCAGGCAGTAACTGACCAACAGGAATTATTTTCAAATTTATTACTTCTATTGTTAATCTTTCATTAAGCTAACAAATATATACGTTACTACCTAATAAAAAAGGCACTTTTCAGTGCCTTTTTTTATTTTTTAGTTAAAAAGCATTAGCTTAATTATTCATCATCTTCAACAAGCGTCATTAGTGATGTGTTACCACCTGATGCTGTTGTATCAATACTGATTGTTTTTTCAGTAATAAGACGTTTGATTAATGTATCGTAATACTCAGAGCTAATTACCGGTAAAATAGCACCTTTACGCTGTGCAAGCTGTTGGCTAAAGTAGCCTAAGCGAGACGAACGAGCAGCAACTACCGCACCGGCTAAATGAGGGTGCGCCAAAATAGCTTGTAACTGATTAGGTTTAGCTACTTGGAAAACACCTTCTGCAACACCTGTAGAGATAAATTTATCTTTAAAGGCAACGGCTTCATCATAAAACAGCTCAGACGCTACAGTAATTACCGTATTACCTGCGGCAATAGCAGTGATGATAGACAATGCCCAGAAGTTAAATGATGTGCTCTTATCTGCATAACACACTACACAACCACGTGCTTCTAGATGAAGTGTATTAGACTCACCCGTTGGCCCAGGCAGGGTAGTAAACTTACGCATGTGCTTTTCAAGGCGGTTAAGCTGTGCACGTGCTTCTGATAATGTTAATGCTAAGTCGTCTGCTAAATCGTCGATAATTTCTACCGTCGCGATTTTAGCAAGCAACTGACGTACAGCCGAAACACGGTCGTTTAGTGGTGTTGCGCGCCAGATTTTTTCATCGCGCATTGAGTTAGCCATTAGCTTTTTAACTTGCTCATTTGCACCGCTGTAGTGGTGTAAATCAAGTTCGTCAGGCGTCAGGTTTGTCATTTGTACGTTATCTGGTGATGCCTTTTCTTTTACTAAACGTTGTAGGTAGTTAGGGCCACCGGCTTTAGGGCCAGTACCTGATAAACCACGGCCACCAAATGGTTGCACACCAACAATAGCACCAATCATGTTTCGGTTAATGTAAACATTACCCGCACGTGACATTTTAGCAAGGTACTCACAGCGCTCTTCAATACGTGAATGAACACCCATTGTCAGACCATAGCCCGTGTTATTTATTTGATCCATCACATCATCAAGTTCATTCGATTTAAAGCGAACAATATGAACACATGGGCCAAATACTTCACGTTTAAGTACTGATAAGTCTTTGATTTCGTATAAACGAGGAGCAAAAAAGTATGCGCCATTTTGTGTATTATCAGGAATTTTACATTCGTAATGAAGTATAGAATTACCTTTTAAGTACTCAACGTGCTCGTTTAAGTTTTTAAGTGCTTTTTCATCAATTACCGGACCAACATCAGTTGATAGTAACGATGGATCGCCAATGTGTAACTCAGCTAGAGCACCTTTAAGCATTTCGATAATGCCATCTGCTACGTCATCTTGAATGAATAAAACACGAAGAGCAGAACAACGTTGGCCAGCACTTTGAAAACCAGAACTGATCACATCATCAACTACTTGCTCAGGAAGTGCCGTTGAGTCAACAATCATACAGTTTTGGCCACCTGTTTCTGCAATTAACGGTACTTGAATGTCGTTACGTGCAGCAAGTGTTTGAGAAATTAATGTGCCTGTTTCAGTAGAACCTGTAAACATAACCGCTTGAATGCGCTCATCAGGAACAATTGTTTTACCTACTTCTGAGCCGCGAGCGATAACCGGTTGAACAACGTGCTCAGGTAAACCAACAGATAGCATTAGTTCAATGGCACGAAGGGCGATTAAACTTGTTTGCTCAGCAGGCTTAGCAATTACAGTGTTACCTGTAACAATCGCAGCAGCAACTTGGCCTAAGAATATTGCAAGCGGGAAGTTCCACGGGCTAATACATAAAATAACGCCACGGGCTTCAAAACGTTCATCTTTAGACAACTCTTCAGCGCGCGCTGCGTAGTAACGACAAAAATCAACCGCTTCACGTACTTCATCAATACCATCTTGCGCTACTTTACCCGCTTCTTTAATACAGATAGCGACTAGTTCGTCGTGATGACGTTCTAAAATGTCAGCAACGCGGCGCAGTAAATTAGCTCGCTCTTTTACTGGTGTTTGTGACCATGATTCAAGTGCCGCTTCAGCGTTAGCCAGTAATACTTTCATCTCTTCGCCAGTTTGTAACTTAACGTGGCCGATGATTTCTTTGTGATTTGCTGGGTTTTTAACAGCCAATGAGCCTTCTGGTACTTGGCTTTGCTCAATTAAGTGCTCGTTAAACCATGTTTCAAGATTCTCTTTGAAAGGGGTAATAACATTAATATCGGTTAAATCCATGCCTTTAGAGTTAGCACGTTCTTCACCGTATAAATCAATTGGCATTTTGATTTGCGTATTGTACTTATTACGCAAGCCTTGCAATGTTTCTACAGGGTCTGGTAGTAATGATTCAACAGGTTTTGTTGTATCTACAATCGCGTTCACAAATGATGAGTTAGCACCATTTTCTAACAAACGACGAACAAGGTAAGCAAGTAGGTCTTCGTGTTGACCAACTGGGGCATATACACGACATTGAATTTTTTCTTCGTTAACGATTTGGTCGAATAAAGATTCACCCATACCGTGCAAACGTTGAAATTCAAAACCGGTGTTGTCGCCTTTCGCTACTTCTAAAATAGTCGCGGCAGTGTAAGCGTTGTGTGTTGCAAACTGCGGATAAAGTACGTCGCGCGCTTCAAGCATTTTAATAGCACATGCTTTGTAAGAAACATCGGTTGTTGCTTTACGGGTAAATACAGGGAAATGCTCTAAACCATCTTGTTGTGTGGTTTTGATTTCAGTATCCCAGTACGCGCCTTTAACTAAACGTACCATCATTTTACGACCAACACGGCTTGCAAGGTCGGTTAGCCATTCAATTACAAAAATAGCGCGTTTTTGGTACGCTTGAACCGCTAAGCCAAATCCTTGCCAATCACCAAGATCTTCATCACTAAATACTGCTTCAATTACATCTAATGAAATATCTAGACGGTCAGCTTCCTCAGCATCAACGGTAAAGCCGATATCGTATTTTTTAGCTGCAAGCGCAAGCTCTTTTAACTTTGGTACAATTTCTTCCATCACACGGTCTTTATGAGTGAACTCATAACGAGGATGAATAGCAGAAAGCTTAACTGAAATGCCAGGGCTCTTAATTGGACCACGGCCATTTGCCGCTTTACCAATAGAGTGTATAGCATTCATGTAGCTGTCAAAGTAACGCTTCGCATCTTTCATTGTGCGCGCGCCTTCGCCTAGCATATCGTAAGAATATACATAACCTTTTTGCTCTGTATCGGCAGCACGTTCAATTGCTTCGTCAATGGTACGACCCATAACGAATTGCTTACCCATAATTTTCATAGCAAAATTTACAGACTTACGAATAACTGGCTCACCCAAACGACCAATGGTCTTTTTAAGCATGCCGAACTGTTGTTCTTTCGTTTTGTCTGTGTAGTTAACCATTTTACCGGTAACTAATAATCCCCAAGAAGACGCGTTTACGAATAAAGAATCGCTGCTGCCTAAATGAGAGCTCCAATCACCTTTCGCTAACTTGTCACGAATCAGTACATCTTGAGTTGCTTTGTCTGGTACGCGAAGCAGCGCTTCGGCCAAACACATTAATACAACGCCTTCTTCACTAGAGAGTGAAAATTCATTTAAAAGCGCATCAACACCGCCTTGCCCATCTTGCTCTTTACGAATGTTTAAAACAATCTGGCGGGCTCTTTCCCAGGCACGACTTCGTGCTTTTACGCCTACTTCTGCAAGCGGTAAAATATGATCAATAACCGCATTTTCATCTATGCGGTAGAAGTCACGGATTCTTTGTCTAATAGGACAAATCGTTGTTAAATCGCCGTTGAATAACATAAGCAACCCTCAGGAGTGTTAAGAATTAAAGTAAAATTAATTACCAATAAATTACCAGTGATATTGTGAGTGCATTCTAATTAAATTTCAGCAGAATATGCTGGTTAAATTTCGCGTTTTACGATAATTTACAGGGCATAAATTTAACTTATCCGCATAAAATTCTGTTATGACAATTCCAAATAGATTACGCATGCTAGATCGTATTGATTTAGCCATACTAGACGTTCTACAAAAGAACGGCAGAATTTCAAATGTTAACCTCGCAAAACAGGTTAATTTGAGTGCAAGCCCGTGTCTTGATCGTGTAAAACGATTAGAGCAAGAAGGCTATATCGAAGGCTACTACGCTAAGCTTAGCGAAGCAAAGCTTAATCAAAGCTTAGTAGCACATGTTCAAGTGTCGCTTGTTGCTTCAAATACAGCAGTATTTAAGGTATTTAGAGAGCATATACTAAGAATACAACAAGTCGTTGAATGCGACATGGTGGCAGGCGGTTATGATTATTTATTAAAAATCCGCGTTTCTAATATGGAAGAATATAGACAAGTTCTTGGCGACTTAGTCGATATTCCCGGCGTGGGCACTCATCATACTTATATGGTGATCGAAAAGATTAAAAAAGACGAAGGGCTGCTAATCGACATTTAAGCTTTTCTCAAGTAATAAAAAACCGCAATTGCGGTTTTTTATTTTAGTAGATAAAGGCTATACCAAATAGTTAGTACATCACCTTATACATAATTTATTACGACCTTCCGACTTCGCTCTATATAAAGCCGTATCAGCCGCGCATATTAATGCCTCAGATGTTCTGTACTGATTATCGTATTCACACGCTAAACCCTGGCTTACACTTATCTTTACATTCGCTGGCAAACCAATATCTCTAAAATTAATGTTGAGTATTTTTTCTTGAATACGTTTTGCGATCATTTCTGCATTTGAGACATGTGAGCGGGGTAATACAACAGCAAACTCCTCACCACCATAGCGTGCTACTAAACTATCTTTTGAGGGGAGGCAGTCTTCAATTGTTTGAGCTACTTTTTGCAAACATTTATCACCCTTTACATGACCAAAATTATCATTAAACAGTTTAAAAAAATCAATATCGATCAAGATAAAACTCAAAGGCTGTTTGTCTACTATGCATTCTTGCCAATTTTTAATAATCGCCTTTTCTAAAGTGCAGCGATTAGCGACGCCTGTAAGGTGATCTATTTTGGCTATGTTTTCGAGTACTTTATACTTTTTAACATGCCTAGAAATATCATGCATAATACAAATAAATAGAGGGATATTGTTTGTAGTTGATGCGGGTATACAAGAAATTGAGAGCTCTATATCTAAACAGTTACCATTGTTTTTTATTATTTTAACTTCTTTCGGGCCATGATTGAGTGGTGTTTGATAGTTGTTTTTCCAACTTTCAAACATGTATTGATAGTCATCGCGATACTGTTCTTGTAAACAATCTTGCCATTTTTTACCTATTAACGAGTCAGACGTAACATTAAAAAAACGAGCTGCAACGGGATTTACTGATTCAAACACTCCATCCGCATTAACAATAAAAATAGCATCGGCCATCACATTAGTGACATTAATAATTGCGCTTATTTTTTCATTGTTAACGGTATTAGAAATGCTGCTCATTAATGCAGATACAGCGTTGTCGGTGTTGTTTGCTCTGCTATTTTCATTATTGTTAGACATGGTGTTGCTCATTTTTATTGTTAATGAAACTTTATGTCTAGGAGTTTATTTAATTTATGGTTTTTAAACCTTTCGGTAACCTTCTTTTTTAATTTGTTGATTTTATTTGTTTTTATTGAAGTGTGTCAGTGCTTAGCTAAAAGGTAGTTAGGTTATAAATAAATTGCACTGGGGAAATTATGCTTGTGCAATTTAAAATCAATAATTAATTTTTGTCTTTATTTATAACTTGTGGGTCAGGGCTTGAATAAGGTTTATCATTACACTCAACGTTAAATATTAAACATGCAGTGCCTGAGTTTTTTGCTGTATCGGTGACGGTGATTGCTTGGCGGTTATCACTAAGTTCATAACTGAAATCTTGGGCACATGTTCCGATTTTATTAGTAATTGTAGCCCCCGTGAAAAAAAAGCCTAGCCCAACTGTTACAGGAGTTAAAGTGTAAGTACCTGCAGTTTCGGCTCTTACTGTACCGCCGCCGTCAACGGCTTTACCATTTTCTGTATAGCTAAAAACGGCCTCTTTTTTATCGTTAAACTCAATATGTACTTGAAAATCGACTTTTTCTAAGGTGGTATTCATGTTATTTCCTTTGTATTTATAGTTTAAAGTCAGTAATGCCTAGTTTTATCAGGCTTGCTGTTATTGTTGGTATTTCGTTTGCTCGGTTTAAGCAGGTATATGCTTGTACCTGCGGGTACTTTACGTGAATACTTTGGTTTATTTTTACTGTTTGAGTAATAGCTTTAAGCGCATTTACGCAAAATTGCTCTCGCTGTTCGCTGGTCGAAGCTAATTTAGCTTTGAGCAGGTTTATATTTATGGGAGCTAAGTTATCTCTATTCTTCATTTTATTGGTTATGTAACGTTTATATTCGCCATCATTCTCAAGGGTTGTTAATAACTCTTGCGCTTTAAGAGGGAAGTTTCTGTCAATAAAATAGCGAGCCAGACTAATTTGTGTATTAATAGAATTGATACTATTAAAACCTTGTGATTTTAAGAAGCTAATAATTTCTCCTATTCTTGAATCTACTTTTTTGTCATAAGACAACATTATTAATTGCGCTAAAGAGCGATAATACATATGTTGAAATTCATTATTTTCTGGATCTTGCTTTAAAGCCTCATTTATATTTTCATTCGCAAAGCGAGCTTTTAAATAGGCCATTTTTTTATCAGGTAAATAGCTTAGTAAATAGCCTTGTTGCATATATATATTTGCTGACATATAAAAAAGACTCGCGTCATCAGGGTAGTGATTAGCCACCTTTTTGACCACAGCAACTGCATTGTCCAATATATACACTGCAGTGTTGAAGTTACCAAGCATACCTTCAGTTTTTGCAAGCCAACTAAGGGTATCTGCTTTATCACGCAATAAGTTTTTATTGTTGGGCTTTAGCACAAGCGCTTCGTTTTTAAGAGTAAGTGATTCGGTAAAGCTCTGTTTTGCCGCTTTATAATTAAATTGTTTTAAATACAAAGATCCCAGCGAATTATGTGAATACGACAACTCCATAATGGAATTAAAATCATTCGCTGCTAATGAATACATGGTTTCGCTATACATATGATACTTTTTAAATAATGGCTCAGTGGCAGCGTAATCACTTTTATCATAATGAAGCTGGCCTAACCAAAAGGCATTGGCACCCGCAAGCGTTAGTAATTCTATATTGTTAGGCTGTATTTTTAATAATGCCTCAAGGCGGGTGCGGGCGTTTTCAAAGGCGGTAAAGGCTTCATCGGTTTTACCTCGGGAATAAGCTACTTCACCCATTGCTTCGAGGGTTTGTGCGTACTGGAAACGGTTGTTAAATTGTGCTTTATCATCGCTAAAGCTAAAGAGTGAACCTGATTCGTCTGTTTGATTTGTAAAATATTCAAGTGCTTTATTACTAATACCATCAAGTAAGTCCATACGCTTTACGCTACGCAGTTTGTCGGCAAAGTCACCCACCATAAACCCCAGTAAGCTTTCGGCCTCAAGCTGTTTTTTTTGCGCATGTTGCTGGGCCTTAAAACTAGTAAAGCTCATTAATAACGCGGTAAATGTAAGTAAGCACAATAAAGCAACGGTCACCCGTTTTACTCTTATTTTTGTTTTTGTTTTTTTAATAGAGCTTTTGATAAGAGTGTGCTCGTTATCATCTAATTTAAACAGTTTGTCGTTTAGTAATAGCTGCGCTTCTTGTAGCGGTTTACCTGGCGCTAGGAGGTAAGCACTACTTTTACCTTCATCTATCCAATTTTGCGCTTGGTGTTGTAAGCGGCTTTTTATTGCTAAGGCATCTTTATGATCATTAATCCATTGTTTTGCTCGCGGCCATTGACGTAATAATGCCTCGTGAGCAAGGCTAAAACAGGCTTCTTGATTTTGTAAATGCGATACAAATAAACGGCTATCGACCATGGCTTGCACAAGCTCTTTTTGGCTTGTGTTCGTTAATGTTTGCCAGCGGGCAGCGCGGCTCGTAATGGTTTTACCATCTGGATTTAAAGTGATCAGCTGTGATAATACGCTTTTTAGTTGCTGTTGTTGCTCGTTGCTGAGGTCAATAAATATATCTTCTGCTTTTTTGCCTATGGCTCCCTCAATACCCCCGAGTTTTGTGTAAACACTGTGCAGTAGCTCGTTACTATCACTGCGCTGCAAGTACAGCTCTTGCAATGTGTATTGCAGCATGGGTAATGCATCGGGGTTATTAGCTGTATCGGCGCACAATATTTCATCCAGTGGTGTTTGGGTTTCTGGGTCATTCGAGAACGTTAAATTAGCGGTTAACGCTGGCAGGCGAATAATTTGTTGAAGCTCTTGGCGATTTGGCGGTGTTAAATCGTAGTGCGCGCCATGAGCTTTGCCTGCCATTAGACTTGGTTGTTCAACCACTAAAGGGTAAAAGTCGTTACGACACGCACTAAATACAATCACAGTTTTAGAGGTTGCTAAGCGCTCAATAACTGATAAAAAATGGCTGCGCGTTTCGCTACTAAATAAAGGAGAAGAAAGCAGTACTTCTAAGCGGTCAATAAATAAAAATAACTGGGGTGTTTTAAGTTGTGTAGAGGCTTTGCTAAGTGCAATTTGTATGGCGTTGATTACGCCATCGATTGCCAATTCTAGTTGCTCTGCCAGTGTTTGCGCGCTTAATCCTTCAAATACAGGAAGGCCATTTATATCCCAATCAAGCAATGCAGAAGCTAAATCTAAAAAAAGTCTATTTTTATGAACATCTGCAAAGTCGAGTTGGCTATAAGAAATAACCCCAATGCCGTTATAGCCTCGCTCATCTAGCAGTTTTGGTAAAATCCCAGCATTAACAAGCGAAGATTTACCCGTACCGCTAGGGCCAAGTATTAAGCAAAAAGCACGACCAAATTTAACTTGGCTCGATATTCTATTGAGTAACGTTTCTATAGATTGATTGCGGCCAAAAAATAGGTGTGTATCGCTTGGGTTGTAGGCGCTTAATCCTAAAAAAGGAGAGCCACCTTGCCATGTGTTTTCACTTTTTTTTATATCTTCAGCCAGAGGAAACTCAAGTTTTGCAATAACGCGGTAACCACGTTTGCGAATAGTTTCTATGTAGGTGGGCTCACTTGCTTTATCACCGAGGGCTTTTCGTAACTGGGTAATTGTTTTATGCAGCGGGTTATCGCCTACCTCAACATTTTTCCAGCATTGATCTAATAGCTCGTCAGTAGTAACAATTTCGCCTTTTTGGAAGCAAAGATGAACTAACACATCCATGGCTTTTGGTTCTAACTGTTTATTTTTTTCTGCACGCTGAAGAGTATTTGACTGGGGATTGACTTGCCAATCACCTAAATAAAAAGGGCTGCGATTCATAATGGCTCATTATTGTTATTATGTAATTAAAGCGAGTGATTAGCCGACTTTTTTAACCAAGTCTTTATATTACAGATAAAATAACAAACAGATAAGGAGTTTTTACGCAGTAAAAGAAGTTTATTGATGTGGGTAATTCAATATTGAATTACCCACTGGATTTTATGACTATATATCGCTTTTATTTATAGTAATGACGCGTTGAGGGAATGGGATTTCAATATCAGCGTTATTAATTGCTTTATAAACACCGCCATTAATAGCCAGCTTGGTTTCAATAATTTTAGTGGTAGGTACCCAATATCGGTAGCTTATTGTAACACCGCTATCGGCAAAGCGTTCAATACCCACTTGTGATAACGGATTTTGTGCGACTAATTCGTGTGCTTTAAGTACGTCTTCAATAAGGCGAATCGCGTTATCAGAGCAAGCACTATAGGCTATATCTATTTCACCTTTGACCAATGAGTAACTAAATGAGTTATGAAGTATTTCACCTACTATGTGCTTATTTGGAATGGTAATTTCTACTTTTTCTTCATTGATTAAAATAGTGTAGCCAAGCTCAATTGTTTTAACTTGGCCGCTTACATTTTTAACTTCAATAGTATCACCAACAACAAAAGGTCGAGTGGCTATAATGGCAAGGCCTGCACCATAGTTAGAGAGCATTCCTTGCAGCGCTAAACCTGCACCCAAAGACGCAGCACCAATGGCTGCTACAAATGGCGTAACGCTGATACCTATTTTTCCAAGTGCAATAATTATAACCATTACAATTAGCAGTACTTTTACCACGCTACTGACAAAGTTAGTAAGCGTAATGTCAACGTTATGACGGGTCATTAACGCGGCTACAAATTTGGCAAGCTTTTGTGCTATCCACAAACCAATGAGGACGATAAAAATAGCGCCAACAATTTGCATACTGTAGGTAACCATATACTCAGTAAGCATGGTGTAATATTTTTCAAACTGTTCGATTTCAGAACTGATCATAAAGCGCTCTATGTTAGGGCTATGTTGTATTTTTCCAACTATAGCAAAATGTTGACTAAAAATGGATATAACAGCGGCACTATAATCGCTGTTAATAAAGCACTTAGCGCCATTGCAACTGAGGAGTAAGCGCCTACTTTTGGATGCTCAGCAATAGCAGCAGCAGTCCCAATTGCATGACAAGCTGTGCCCATGGCAACACCTTGAGATTCGTGATTAAAAATATTAATGAGTTGAAAAAGCATAAAGCCAAATAAAGCGCCTAGTAAACCAATAAAAATAACTAAAACCGCAGCAAGAGAGCTAATCCCCCCTAATGAGTCAGTAACAATTAAAGATATTGGGGTTGTGACACTGAGTGCGGCAACAGATGCACTTAGCTGCGCAGGCGTATTAAATAATATGCTTAGCAAAAATGCCACAACGGTTGCGTTAACAATACCTAAGCTACATGTTGCGACTATGAGTAATAGGTTTTTTCGTACGTGTGTAAACTGCTGATATAAAGGAAGCGCTAAAGCCACAATCGCGGGCTCTAATAACCAGCTTAATAATTTGCTGTGCGAGGCAAATTGCGTATAAGGCAGATTTAGGTTAATTAGTAATAAAGCGATAATACTAATACTTAAAAATACGGGGTTAGTGAGCGATTTAAATACGCTGTTTTTTATACTTTGGTTTACGGCCCTTAGCGCTAAAAATAATACAATAATAAAAGGAATACTTAGCCACCATAAATTAGGCTGTAGCTCTGAAATAGCGGAAAAAGTAAAATCAGTCATTATTTTCTCTTCCCTTAAAGTTCGCAATTACACTGCTAACAAGCAACAAGGTAGTTATAGGGACTAGCACCACAACTGAGGCTAAAAATGCCCAGTGCGATTTTATAAGGCCGAGATGTTCAATAAATCCCACACCCGCAGGAATGAAAAAGATAGGCATAATATTTAAAATAGGGGAGGCGCATGGTTTTACATGTTGCTCTTTTACAATACCCGATAAGAGTAAAACTAATAAAATAACCATAGCAAGTAACGGTGCAGGAAAGCTTCCACCAATAAAGTGCATAGTGAGTTTAGCGCAGGCTAAACATAGTAAAATAATAGCGCTACTGAGCAGATATTTCATCAAAGTGGCCCACAGAAAAGATAAGAGCTTAACTTTAACAAATCAAACTCTTTTATGCATTGTGCAATAGTCTACCAGTGCTTTGTATTTGCGTAGGTTATATTCGCTTTTCCTTTTGCTTTAGCAATTGCTTTTTTAGTGTTTGGGTTTAGCAATAAGCGAATTTGGCTGAAGGTTTCTTTAGCGAGTATTTTTCGTTGGTTTGGTTTATAGCTAAGTTGTGTAATGCGTTTAATTGCAGCGAGCGTATCTGGTGAACGCTCAAGTAATGTATTGAGCATGTTTTGCGTTGCTTGCTGAGTATCATCGGTAAGTTTAGTAACCAAACCTAGCTCATTTGCTTGTTGTGCAGTGATTGGGTTTGCGTGGCTTGCAAGCCAAAGTGCTTGGTCGCGCTTAACTAAACCGCTCATCATTACATTTGCGCCCATATCGGGGCACAATCCCCAACGCGCTTCCATAATGGCAAGTTTGGCATCAATATGAACAACTCTGTAATCTGCCCCCAAAGCTATTTGCAAACCCCCCCCTAAACAGTTGCCATCAATTTGTGCAATAACGGGCACACTCAGTGACTGCCAGCCTAATACTACTTTTTGCGCTAAATTTTGATTGCCAGGTAACCATTTAAGCAATAATTTCACTATGTTCATTGGTGTAGCCATTACTGCAGATATATCAAGGCCTGCACAAAAATGTTCGCCATCGCCTTTTATTACCACAGCACGAATACTGCGATCTCTTTTTATATTTTTAATGGCTTTGTTTAGCTCTACAAACATTTCAAAGCTTAATGCATTTTGTTTTTTTGCTCTGCTAAGCGTGACGGTTGCAATGCCATTTTGTTTTTCTAGTTTTATCATTACACACTCCTCTGACCTGTTGCTTGAGCTTATGTTGTTATAGGAATTAAGTAAAGTGACGGTATTTTTTAAATAAATGGAATTTATTGCTAAAGCCGTAGTCTTAAAGGATTGGTTTTAGATGAGAAAAAGCTAAACAATTCGAACCTAAGATAATAAAAATATTTTACATTGTTATTTTAACTAAAATAATAAAAGTAATCTTTATATTCAATAGGTTAGGTAAGTTGTTATTTATCGTTTTAGTTGTATGATGAATAAAGCATGACTCGGTTACAAAAAAGTCAGT
Source organism: Pseudoalteromonas sp. GW168-MNA-CIBAN-0100 (assembly GCF_040309225.1). Lineage (NCBI taxonomy): Bacteria > Pseudomonadati > Pseudomonadota > Gammaproteobacteria > Alteromonadales > Pseudoalteromonadaceae > Pseudoalteromonas > Pseudoalteromonas sp. GW168-MNA-CIBAN-0100. The sequence goes on from NZ_JBEOOL010000007.1 coordinate 112,735, forward strand.
GTTTTACGCTTTTTTTTATCAAAATGATGATGAGATTTGATAATATAGCGCAACTTAAAAGCTTAAGGTTAAGCACATATGTCGGGTCCACGTTTATATACGGTAGAAGAAGCTACTCACCAAGCTTATGATATTTTTTTAGAGTTAGCGCCAAATAACTTGAGTGAAAAAGATGTTGAAGACTTTAATGAGTTTAGAGAAGACCTAGGCTTTATTGAAGAAGACGAGCCAGATGACCAGTGGCAAGACTTTGTAGCCCTTGAAATAGAGCCAGAGCACTTTATTCAGGTGTTGGTTGGTTTAGAATTTGAAAATGATGATGTTTTGTTTGCTAAAATTTTGATTAGTCGTGATAAAGATGCTCCGTTTTGTCATATTTTATGGAAAGAAACTGAATAAGCAATACTGCTTATTTTTATAATTGTGTGCAGAGAGAGTATTGTGCGTAAGTATTTATTTTTAATTTTTTTAATAATTAGCTGCCCAAGTTGGGCCGTTGATCCATTTGAAGATTTTCATGAATATGGCAAGCTCTCTGATGAAGAAATTCATGAGTTACACAAAGGTGACATGTTCTACGGTGATACTGAATTTGGCTTTATTCTAAGTAAAGGTAACACCAATTCGACCAGTTTTAAGCTCAAAGGTAATTTATACCAAGACTTTGAAAAGTGGCGTAACCAATTTAAAATAGACTCTCTTTATAAGCGTGATGAGAACGATGAAAGCGGTGGCACTGATGTTACAGCTAATCGTGTTTTTGTATCAGCGCAAGGTAACTATAAAGTAGGTGTTAAAAACTCCTCATTTTTTATTTACGGTGATTACGAAGAAGATGAGTTTAGTGGACTTGATTTTAAAAGTACGGTGGCGACAGGCTATGGTGCGCGTGTATATCAAGGCTCTAAAAACAAAGTAGATATTGATATAGGACCTGGCTTATACCGTTCAGTAGCCGATGAAGATTCGGATGTGAGCGAAGATGAAATTAATAAAACTGGTTATTTAGTACGTGTTGCAATGCAGTGGGAACGTTTGGTTTCTAAGCGTACTCGTTTTAATCAAGATGTGAGTATAGAGCAGTCGCTTTCAGGTCTTAATTCTCGCTTAAAATCGGAAACCGCACTGATAAGCCAAGTGATTGGTGCGGTATCACTCAAATTTACCTACATGTATCGTTATAATTCAAAACCCGAAGATGATAAACTCAAGTTTGACTCAGAGCTGAGTGCTACATTGGTATACAGCTTTTAAGTATTTATTTAATTTAGAGAATATTATGTATCAGCATAAACAGTATGCGGTGTTTATCTTTTTTGTATTAGCGTGGATAGGCGGTTTTGTAGCGCTTGCATGGAACTTGTTAGGCGCTGATGGTCCTTTAATGATATTTGCTGGGATTTTAGTGCTGGTGGGCTTTTTGTTCCATGGTCTAACAGTAAAAGTAGATGATAAAAAAATTAGCTGGGCGTTTGGCCCAGGCGTTGCAGGGCAAAGCATTGAGCTTGGCGAAGTAGTAGAAGCTAAGGCAGTTCAAAACTCTTACAGACACGGTATTGGTATGCGAATTACTCACGATGGTTGGGTGTATACAGTATCTGGCTTTAGTGCAATACAGCTAACGCTTAAAGATGGCACTTTGTATCGAGTTGGCACAAACGATCAAAAAGGTTTACTAGCCGCTCTAAAAGAAAAGAATGTATCAATCGCGCTGCCTAGTAAGGCAAAAACTGAAACGGTTAAGCGCAACAATATGATATAAAAAAAGCGCCCTAGGCGCTTTTTTTCTTGGTTTAACAGTATATTAGTGGTCGTGACCACATCCACCTTCACCATGTACATGACCATGAGTGAGTTCTTCTTCGGTTGCATCACGTACTTCTAGTATCTCTACATCAAAGTTAAGTGTTATGCCTGCAAGTGGGTTATTACCATCTACAATAACTTCTTCATCTTGGATATCGATGATCATTACTGATTGGTCACCATCATCTGTTGATGCACGAAATTGCATGCCGACTTCAATTTCCATACCTTCAAACATCGACTTAGGTACAGCTTGCATTAGGTTATCGTGGCGTTCGCCATAACCTTCATCAGGTTCAACTTTTACGCTAAGTGTGTCGCCTGGTTGCTTGCCTTGCAAAGCATTTTCTAGGCCTGAAATTAAGTAGCCTGTGCCAATGATAAAGTGTAGTGGCTCACCACCGAACGAATTATCAATGCTATTGCCATCATTATCCATTACCGAATAATGCATTTTTACCACTTTGTTTGCCGCAACGATCATAGTCATTCCTATTTATTCATCTTCAAGAGAGTAGGGTAGAGGCAGAATGCTTAGCTCCACCTGAGGTGTGTGTTTTGCACGAAGTACCTGAGTTACATCAGTATCGTTTGGCAACACAACGAGGCCTGTTAATTTATTTGTTTGTTCATTAAAACTTTGTGCAATTAGTTTACCCGCACGGCGCCAATTTTCGCCTAATTGGGTTTCTAAATCGGGCTCTGAAAGTATCCCTTCGCTTTGACCTGAGACTATATACATTGCACGCTTATTTTTACCTAGGTACTTCATGCGAGCCACAGTTTCTTGACCGGTATAACACCCTTTTTTAAAGCTTATACCGCCAATAGCATGTAGGTTTACCATTTGAGGAACATACTCGCCAATTGCATCTGCACTTAACTGAGGTTCACCTGCAAGCATAGATGCTTGTTGCCAAGGAGCTTCGTTATCAAGTGTAGATACGTCATCAGGCATACTAAACTGGCTATCGACCATTAATAAAACACGGTTATCAGCTAATTTTAGTGCTTTACCGCTTTCAAAGTCACACGCGCTCGCATCACCTTCAAAGTTAATATCAAGTTGTGCGAGTACACCCGATAAATCATCACCAATGAGACCAATTAATCGCTTTGAACATGCACTAATGTCAACTTTTGCAAATACGGCATACTTTTTTAGCTCAGCTAACGATTTTTCTACTTCGTTTTCGCTGCCTGTAAGGTAGTAGCTGTCTTGATAAGTAAATAATTTAAATACGCCCCAAAGTTTACCTTTAGCGCTGCAATGGCCAGCCCACAAATAATTACTGCTGGTTAATTTATTTAGATCTTGAGTGATTTGCCCGTGTAAATAAGATAATTTATCAGCACCGCAGAGGCTAATAAGTTGATGAGATAACGGACATGCATAAACGCTCGACATAAAAACCTTCTTTGCAATATAAATGAAGTGACATAATAACGCAGTTGTTACGTATGGTACAGACAAGCGCTTATTCGTGCGGGTTTATTCTTTAATGAGAGATTAATAGCTGCTAAATAGGCTTGTGTTTGTTAAACTCGAGTCAATTAAGTATGAGGTTTAAAATGGTTGAAATTCATAGTAAAGCACGTATTCGTTGGGCTTGCCGTCGTGGCATGTTAGAGCTTGATGTTTTGTTTATGCCGTTTGTTGAAGAAGCATACGACTCTTTAAGCGCAGAGCAACAGGCTATTTTTCAGCGTTTGCTAACAGAAGAAGACCCTGACTTATTTGCATGGTTTATGGGTCATCAAGAATGTAAAGATGAGCAGTTAAACGGTATGGTTTCGCTGATCTTAGACCGAGTTCGTGTATAGGTTTACAGTTACTAATAATAACGCTGACCACAAACCTATTGTGGTCTTTTTTTGCATGCTCATTTTAATATTATGTTTATTTTTAGATTCGCTACTAGCTATGCTTTTTTGTTTGATAATTAATATATTAGCTGGCTTTTTAGTGTGGCAAAAAGTGTTGGTAATTCATCCAAACCATGGCGTTATAATTCTAGAACCCAAGCTATTTAGGTTTGAGGGTGAAGGTTTAAAAATTCAGGGTGAAATTAGTAAAAAAAGCCGTTTTTATGGCAATAATATATGGCTACATATTAAAGGTTTTAGTAACAACCATTGGCTTATAATTTCAGCCAATGGTGTTAATGAACAAAGCTATGCGCGTCTAAAACGTGCTACTTTAAGCGCGATTAATTGCGTTTTGGAGTCAAAATAGTCGGTGTTGGATTTTCATTTTGTTCAGGGTAATCAATAGTATAATGCAGGCCTCTGCTTTCTTTTCGTTCCATTGCACTTCTAATAATGAGTTCTGACACTTGTACTAAGTTACGAAGCTCAAGCAAGTTATTACTTACTCTAAAGTTTGCATAATAATCGTGTATTTCTTGCTGCAGCAACTCAACCCTATGCAGTGCACGTTCTAAGCGTTTAGTAGAGCGTACAATACCTACATAATCCCACATAAATAAACGTAGTTCATGCCAGTTATGGGTAATAACAATTTCTTCATCAGAGTTACTAACACGGCTTTCATCCCAATGAGGTAGAGCCATTGGCTCTGGTGCATGTTCAATTTTACTTAAAATATCTTTAGCTGCAGCGTGGGCAAATACAATACATTCCAATAATGAATTACTTGCCATACGGTTTGCACCATGTAGGCCTGTGTAAGCGACTTCGCCAACAGCATACAAGTTATCGAGATCTGTTTTACCGTTAAAGTCGGTCATTACGCCACCACAAGTGTAATGCGCAGCAGGTACAACTGGGATTGCTTCTTTTGTTATATCAAGCCCTACACTTAGGCATTTTGCGTAAATAGTAGGAAAGTGCTCAATAATAAAGTCTTTATCTTTGTGGCTAATATCTAAATAAACACAATTAGCACCTAAACGCTTCATTTCAAAATCGATTGCGCGTGCCACTATATCGCGTGGAGCAAGTTCTTCACGACTGTCAAAATCTTTCATAAAACGAGTGCCATCAGGTCGTTTTAAATAAGCCCCTTCACCGCGCATAGCTTCTGTAATTAAAAAGTTTTGTAGCTCTGGATGATAAAGGCTCGTTGGATGAAATTGATTAAATTCCATATTGGCAACTTTACAGCCTGCGCGCCATGCCATTGCAATGCCATCACCACTTGATACATCTGGATTAGATGTATACAAATACACTTTGCTTGCGCCACCAGTGGCAAGAGCAACAAATTTAGCTGAAATGGTTTCTACCTTTTTAGCTTTTTTGTTCCACACATACATACCTTCAATGTGTGAGCCTGTTTTTCCGGCGCTTTTATCTGTGATTAAATCAATAGCATTGTATTGCTCTAAGAGCGTTATATTCTTATGAATTTTAACTTGGCTAATAAGCGTGGTTTGCACAGCTTTGCCAGTAGCATCGGCTGCATGCAAAATACGACGATGGCTGTGACCGCCTTCACGTGTTAAATGAAAACGCTCTTTTCCTTTGCTATCAAACTCCATATCAAAGGGAACACCTTGGTCGATTAACCACTGTAGGCAATCGTGAGCATTGCTGGCAGTATAATGAACAGCGTCTCTGTCGCATAAACCGCCGCCCGCATCGAGTGTATCTTCAACATGAGATTCTATGCTGTCGTTTTGTTTATCAAATACAGCTGCTATACCACCTTGAGCATATAAAGTAGAACCTTCTGTAAGCGCTCCTTTACTGATCACGGTAACGTTACAATAATTAGCTAGAGATAATGCAAGTGATAAGCCTGCTGCGCCGCTACCTATAATAGCGACATCTGCAATGTGATGTTTATTTTGGTTCATGTCAGAGGTACTTTGCGGTTACAATGCTCGTATAGAGCAATATTTGTTTTTAATATCTGTAGTTGTACCATATTTGTCATACTACTACGTAGTGATTTTAAAGGCTTAGCGCCGTTATTTATCATCTATTTTATAAAAAAATAATATTAAGCAGAACTTTTTATTCATAAAGAGGTCAGAGTATTTGTGAACAATGACGACAATATGAATAACAAGCAAAAATCAGACATAGGAGTACCGGCTCGAATGAGCGAGCAGGAATTAGATTTAGTGCTAGTAAAAAGGGTCCAGCAAGGAGATAAAAACGCCTTCAACCTATTAGTAAAGAAGTATCAAAACAAAATTGCAGGTTTGATCTCACGTTATGTATCAAACCAAGGCGATATTGCTGATGTAGCACAAGAGGCTTTTATTAAAGCTTACCGTGCACTTCCTAACTTTAGAGGTGACAGCGCCTTTTACACGTGGTTATACCGTATTGCCGTTAATTGTGCTAAAAATTACTTAGTAGCCCAGGGGCGTAAGCCGCCAGCAAATGATATAGACGCTGAAGATGCCGAGTTTTATGATTGTGCAGATTCAATGCGATCTAATGCATCTCCTGAAAACCTACTTTTAAGCGAAGAAGTACGCGCTGTTATTTTTAATACGATTGATAGTTTGCCTGAAGATCTTAAAACCGCAATCACCCTTAGAGAAATCGAAGGGATGAGCTATGAAGAAATAGCAGTGGTAATGGATTGCCCGGTCGGGACTGTGCGTTCGCGTATATTTCGTGCCCGTGAAGCAATAGATAACAAATTAAACCCATTAATAGGCGAGTCTTAGTATGACAAAAGCACACCTTAACAAGTTAGATAACGAAGCGTTATCGGCATTACTTGATGGCGAGCAACATCTGACTGATGCAAAAATTGCAGAGCAAGATGTAACTACGTTTGGCCGTTATGCGTTAATTGGTGATGCGATGCGTGCTCAAAAAAATAATAACGACATACATATTGATATTAGCGATCGCGTTGCATTAGCACTTGAAAGCGAGCCTGTTTATGCTGACTTTAGTCAGTCAAAAACACAGCCTCAAGCAATCACTGAGACGGTACAAGATAATAAAGTAGTGGCTTTTAATTGGCGCAAGCCAGTTGCTCAACTAGCAATTGCAGCCAGTGTGGCAATGTTTGCTATTGTGGGCGTTAATACGCTTCCTCAAAGTAACAACGAGCAACAAAGCGAAATTCCATTACTACAAACCACACCGCTGACAGGTATGGCGTCGCCAGTAAGTTACTCATCTGAGCCTGCGCTTGAAAATGCAGAGCAAGGTTTACGTGAATTACAGCAACAACGTATTGGTGCATTAGTTCTTGAGCATCAACGCCAAGCACGAGTTGCGAATTCTTTAGAAACAGCGCAAACTAATACCAAAGCGTCTGAGGAAAAAAACTAATTAAATGAAAGTAATCACTTTTGTTCTGTCGTTGGTAGTAAGCTTTAATGCATTTGCCAACGACACAAATCCTGCCAAAGATTTATTACTAAAAATGGCTAATGCCGTTCACACCCGTAATTTTGACGCTTCGTTTGTGGTTGTCAAAGGTAAAACAATGGAACCCTACCGATGGGTGCATGCTTTACAAGGTGATACAGAACTTGAGCATTTAAGTTTACTTAATGGTGCTGGGCTTGAAATGGTCCGTATTGACAACCAAGTTACTTATTTTGAACCTCAGTCAGAACCATACTCCCTAAAAACAGATTCAATAGCGGGTCCAATCCCTGAAGTGCTTTTTAAAGACATAGATCGCTTAAGCGCGCACTATGATTTTGTACTAGGCGGGAAAGGTCGTATTGCAGGGCGTGCTGCACAACTAGTTCGCATAGAATCTAAAGACGAGTATAAATATAATTATTGGATTTGGCTGGATATGGAATCGTCGTTATTACTAAAAGCCGCGTACGTTAACCATGAAGGTGAGGCCTTAGAGCAGTTACAGCTTACTCACATTAGTGTGACAGAGCAGCCAGCAGGTATGTTACTTGAAGTGCTCAATCGAAACTTTCCAACGCCTTTACCAAACGATGCACTTATAAACGAAGACAGTACAGCTACTAACTGGCAAATTAGTTGGTTACCGGATGGCTTTGAATTACTAAAATCAGACAGACATAAGCTCGATTTAAATAACGAATTAACAGACTATTACTTGTTCTCTGATGGTTTTGTTGAAATTTCGGTATTTATTCAGCGTCCATTACCGGGTAAGCGTTTAAGTGGTGCACTAACCTCTGGTGCAACGACAGTATATGTGCATAATGGCGGTAATTTTGATGTATCGGTTGTTGGTAATGTACCGAGTATGACCGCAAAAGCGATTGCTGAGTCAGTTACCCGCGCATTATAAACGATTCGTAAGGATTGTTATGATTGAACAAACCCTCACTGTTGTGGCCCTCGATGGCCACATTGCTCATTTAGAAGCACAACAAAAACAAGCTTGTGAAGGCTGCAATGGTCGTTGCGGCTCACAAGTGTTTGGTAAGCTGTTTGGCACTGCAAAAAAAACCTTCCCTTATAAATTTGAATCCTCTGTTGAAGTAGGACAAAAGGTAACCTTGTCACTTGATGATAGTCACGTCGTTAAGCATGCATTTGCGGTATACATGCTACCACTGCTTTTAAGTCTGGTTTTTGCACTGATTGCAGCGCAATTATTTATGGCTTGTGAAGGTTGGCAAATTTTAGCTGCAGCTTTAGGTGGTGTTACTGGTTTCTTTATAGCTAAAACTCGCGTGAAATCGCTAAAGCACGATATAAAAGTTATAAAAATTCACCCAATTAGTATCCCTTTAACTCAAATAGATGGTGATTGACGCCAATTAAATGTAAAATTGCCGTTTTATACCAAAGTAACTTGGAAATACAGGGAATAGTGGTTTTTTAAATTATTTTATCTAGCTGAATTATGTAAGTTAAATAAATTTAACTTATTGTTATTCAATAAATAAAATGGTTTTAATCAATATTAAAAAGCATTCGTGATGTTTGTAATTTACAAACTGAGCTTATGGCATCCTACAGCAAGTATTTTCAAGTCACTTAGGTATTCATATTTAGTCCATTAAAATAGAAGTATAGAATCCAGTTTATGAAGCATATCCGTAATTTTTCGATCATCGCCCATATTGACCATGGTAAATCGACCCTTTCAGATCGTTTGATCCAAGTTTGTGGCGGTTTAACCGACCGTGAAATGCAAAAACAAGTTTTGGATTCAATGGATATTGAGCGCGAACGTGGTATTACCATTAAAGCGCAAAGTGTAACGTTGAATTACAAAGCGAACGATGGCGAAACTTATCAACTTAATTTCATTGATACTCCAGGACACGTTGATTTTACATATGAAGTATCGCGTTCTTTAGCTGCATGTGAAGGTGCACTACTCGTTGTTGATGCAGGCCAAGGCGTTGAAGCACAAACATTAGCTAACTGTTACACCGCTATTGAAATGGAATTAGAAGTAATTCCAGTACTTAATAAAATCGATTTACCGCAAGCGGATCCTTTGCGCGTTGCAGAAGAAATTGAAGAAATTATTGGTATTGATGCCCTTGATGCAGTGCAATGTAGCGCTAAAACGGGTGTAGGTATTGCCGAAGTTCTTGAAATGATTGTTAGAGATGTTCCGCCGCCAGTAGGCGATACAGATGGACCTCTACAAGCACTTATTATCGATTCTTGGTTTGACCCATACCAAGGCGTTGTATCATTAGTGCGTATTAAGCACGGTGAATTACGCACTGGCGACAAAATAAAAATAATGTCGAATGAGCATATACATACTGCCGACCAAGTGGGTGTGTTTACACCTAAGCAAACTAACACCGGTATTTTAAGAACAGGTGAAGTAGGGTTTGTTATTGCTGGCATCAAAGAGATACATGGTGCGCCAGTAGGCGATACTATAACTCATCAAAAAAATGCGGCTCCACTTCGTTTACCTGGTTTTCAAAAAATTAAGCCTCAGGTTTATGCAGGTATGTTCCCAATTGCATCAGATGAGTATGAATCATTCCGTGATGCGCTTAATAAATTAAGCTTAAACGATGCGTCGTTATTCTTTGAACCAGAGAATTCAACTGCATTAGGTTTTGGTTTCCGCTGTGGCTTTTTAGGTATGCTACACATGGAAATCATTCAAGAGCGTTTAGAGCGTGAATACGATATTGATTTAATTACAACGGCACCTACGGTAATCTATGAGATAGTTACTAAAGAAGGTACATTCCAGATTGATAACCCGTCTGATTTACCTGCAGTAAACGATATTTTAGAAATACGTGAGCCGATTGTTGAAGCTAATATTTTGGTACCACAAGAATACTTAGGTAATGTTATTACTTTGTGTATTGAAAAACGCGGTAGCCAAACAAAAATGACCTATCACGGAAAGCAAGTAGCTGTTACGTACGAGCTACCTATGGCTGAAGTGGTAATGGACTTTTTTGATAAATTAAAATCAACAAGCCGTGGTTTTGCATCGCTTGATTATAACTTTAAACACTTTCAAACATCAGATATGGTGCGTGTTGATATTTTAATCAATAGTGAGCGTGTTGACGCACTTGCGATTATTGTTCACAGAGACGGTGCACAGTCTCGTGGTCGTCAATTAGCTGATGCATTAAAAGAGCTTATTCCTCGTCAAATGTTTGATATTGCGATTCAAGCAGCGATTGGACAACACGTTATTGCACGTACTACGGTAAAACAGTTACGTAAAAACGTAATTGCTAAGTGTTACGGTGGCGATGTGAGTCGTAAGAAAAAGCTACTTAAAAAGCAAAAAGATGGTAAAAAACGTATGAAGCAAGTAGGTAATGTAGAAGTGCCTCAAGAAGCGTTTTTAGCTATTTTAAAAGTTGGTAAATAAAAACAAAGGATTATAAATGGCTGGTTATTTTTCAGTTTTATTGGTGCTATTAACCTTAGGCTCAGGCTTAATATGGTTAATAGATCACTTAATGTATGCACCTAAAAGACAGGAGCGCTTAGCGATAGCGCAAACGTCTGCTGGAGCTCCGTTAGATGAAGAAACTGCGGCATTAATTGCACCAGAACCAGTACTAACAGAAACAGCAAAGTCGATTTTCCCGATGATTGCAGCAATTACTATTTTTAGATCATTTATTTTTGAACCGTTTCAAATTCCATCTGGTTCAATGATGCCTACACTGTTAGTGGGTGACTTTATTTTAGTACAAAAGTATTCATATGGAATAAAAGACCCAGTTTGGCGCACTCAGTTAGTTGATGTCGGTGAGCCTGAACGTGGTGATATTGTTGTTTTTAAATACCCTTTAGATGAAAGTGTTGACTATATTAAACGTACGATTGGTTTACCTGGCGATAAAATTGTTTATCGTGATAAACGTTTATATATTCAGCCAAACTGTAAAGAAGGCGAAACCCAACAGGGTGAGCTTTTATGTAATGAATTCAATAAAATTGATTTTAAACTAATTAATGATAACGAATTTAAACAAGGCCCAATGCCTCTAGCTCGTGTGAATGAAAATTTAACAACAGTTACGCATGATATATTAATCAACCCACAAGCGCCTGAAAGAAAAGGGCGTTACTATCAGCAACCGGGCACGCCTTCTGATGAATGGACTGTTCCTGCTGATCATTATTTTATGATGGGTGATAACCGCGACAACAGCCAAGATGGTCGCTTTTGGGGCTTTGTACCAAAAGAAAACTTGGTGGGTAAAGCTGTCTTTATATGGATGAGTTTTGAATTTGAGAATGGCCCTGATGATATTTTACCAGGATGGGTTCCAACTGGTGTTCGCTTTGAACGCCTAGGTAATATTCAGTAACGATGAAAAAAAATGTAACAGAATTATATAAAAAAATTGGCTATGAATTCGCTGATCAAGGTTTACTTGAACAAGCAATGACGCACCGCAGCCACAAAGGCCAACATAATGAGCGACTAGAATTTTTAGGCGACTCGATTTTAAGCTTTGTGATTGCCAATGCACTTTATGCCAAATTCCCTAAAGCGCGTGAAGGCGATTTAAGCCGCATGCGCTCAACACTTGTGCGTGGTCAAACACTTGCTGAGTTTGGTCTTGAATTTGGTCTAGGCGATTATTTACGCTTAGGGCCGGGCGAGCTTAAAAGTGGCGGCTTTCGTCGCGAGTCAACGCTTGCTGATGCAGTAGAAGCTATTATAGGCGCTGCATTTCTAGATTCAGGTATCGACAGTTGTGGCGATCTTATATTGGCGTGGTACCAATCACGTTTGGATGCTATTTCACCAGGGCTTAACCAGAAAGATCCTAAAACCCTGCTGCAAGAGTATTTACAAGCCCGTAAATTATCGTTACCGGGCTACACAGTGGTTGATACACAAGGCCAAGCACACAATCAAACATTCACGGTTGAATGTATTGTTGATGGAATGGATAGCATAATTTCTGTTGGTAGCTCGCGCCGTAAGGCCGAACAAAAAGCTGCCGAAAAAGCATTGAAGATACTTAAAAATGAACCTTGATACCTTAATACAGCCTCATGAACGTGATGTAGATACATTTTGTGGAATGGTGGCGATTGTCGGTCGACCAAACGTAGGTAAATCGACTTTGCTTAATGAAATCATTGAGCAAAAAGTGAGTATTACCTCACGTAAACCACAAACTACACGTCATCGTATTATGGGTATTCATACCGTAGATAAACACCAAGCGGTATACATAGATACACCGGGTCTACACGTTGAAGAAAAGCGTGCTATTAACCGTTTAATGAATCGAGCAGCGTCTAGTTCTATCGGCGATGTAGAGCTTATTATTTTTGTCGTTGAAGGCACTCATTGGAATGCAGATGACGATATGGTACTTAATAAAGTATCGCAAAGTGGTAAGCCTGTATTATTAGTTATTAATAAAATTGACCAAGTTAAAGACCGTGATCTTGTATTGCCTCATATGAAGTGGTTAAGTGACAAGTTTGATTTTGTTGGAATTATGCCAGTATCGGCAACGCAAGGTAAAAACGTTGATTTAATCAAAGCAGAGGTAACTAAACGCTTACCTCCTTGCGAATTTTACTTTCCTGAAGATTATGTAACTGACCGTTCAATGCGCTTTATGGCAGCTGAAGTTATTCGTGAAAAGCTAATGCGTTTTATGGGTGAAGAACTACCGTATTCTGTGACTGTTGAAATTGAGCAGTTTAAATGGCAAGACAACGGTATTTGGCACATCAATGGGTTAATTCTTGTTGAGCGCGAAACACAAAAACGCATGGTTATTGGTAATAAAGGCGAAAAGCTAAAAACCATTGGCCGTGAAGCTCGTAAAGACATAGAAGAAATGCTTGATAACAAAGTATTTTTAGAGCTTTGGGTTAAAGTTAAGTCGGGTTGGGCTGATGATGAACGTGCACTAAGAAGCTTAGGTTACAGTGAAGACTAAACCAAGCAGTAGCTTAGTGAATGGATAGCGACTTCTACACCGCGTATTTATTACATAGGCGTCCGTATAGTGACTCCCAGGTAATGTTAGATATGCTTGTAGAAGGCGTTGGTCAGTTAAGAATGCTGGCCCGAATTAGTGGTCGCCAGGCCACTAAACATAAAGCACAACTTCAGCCGTTCCAGGCACTCCTTGTTAATTACAGTGGCAAGTACGATTTAAAATATATCAATAAGTTTGAACTGCATGGTAACCCGCACTTTTTAAAAGGTGATGAGCTTTATTGTGGTTTTTATTTGAACGAACTGACTAACCGCATCGTTCCTGTTAATGAGCCAATTGAACAAGTATTTGAGCTATATAAATCCCACCTAGGAAACCTAAACAGCGGAGCCAATTTACAAGAAGTGCTTCGCTCGTACGAATTTCAATTATTGGAATTACTCGGTTATGGCGTGGATTTTAGTTTTGATGCCAGTGGTGAACCAATAGATGAAAAGCAGACGTATAGTTATTTCCCCGAACTTGGTTTTTTAGTACAAGAAGATACGCGTTCTGGATTTAGTGGCAAACAACTCAACGCCATAGCAAATCATGACTTTAGCCAAAGTGATGTGCTATATATGGCAAAGCAATTAAGTCGCTATTTATTAAAACCCTTATTAGGTAGTAAACCATTAAAAAGCCGTGAGCTATTTATGGCCTCTCAATAAACGTAATTTTACAGGTAAGAAAATGAAAGATATTCTTTTGGGTGTAAACGTAGATCATATTGCAACACTTCGTCAAGCGCGTGGAACAAGTTACCCAGATCCAGCGCATGCAGCCAGTGTAGCAGAGCATGCAGGCGCAGACGGTATTACGATTCACTTACGTGAAGACAGACGCCATATTCAAGATCGCGACGTTTATGTGATGGCTAAAACTATCCAAACTCGCATGAATCTTGAAACCGCTGTTACCGATGAAATGATACAGATAGCGCTTGAAGTAAAACCCGAGTACGTGTGTTTAGTACCTGAAAAGCGCGAAGAGTTAACCACCGAGGGCGGCTTAGATGTAGCGGGTAATATAGATAAAATTAAAGCCGCAACAAAAACGCTTACCGACGCGGGTATTAAAGTATCGCTATTTATTGATGCAGATAAAGCACAATTAGATGCAGCTAAAGAATGTGGTGCTCCTTATGTAGAAATACACACAGGCGCGTATGCTGATGCAACAAATGATACTGATTTACACAAAGAGTTAGAGCATATTCGTGAAGGTGTTAAATACGCAGCAAGCTTAGGTTTGATTGTTAACGCTGGCCATGGTCTTCATTACCATAACGTTAAACCCATTGCCGCGATGCCTGAGATTTATGAGCTAAATATTGGCCACGCTATTATTGCTCGTGCAGCGATAGATGGGCTCGATAAAGCCGTACGCGACATGAAACGATTAATGATTGAAGCAAGAATGTAATACGAATCTACATAAGTATTTAAAAAGCTTAATTAAAAAAACGCGGTTAATGCCGCGTTTTTTTGTATCTAAAATTCAAAGCTTATCTTTGTAGCTCAGTTACGCTTGCATCAGCAAGTAAGTTTTCAAGCTCGTCCTGTAACTCAAATAATTCAGGTTCAATATTCTCTAACAAGCATTTATTTTTAAGTGATGTTTCAATTGTTTCTGCGAGTGATTTAAGTTTTGGTACACCAGTGTAACAACATGCGCCATGAAACTTGTGGACAATACTTAGGACTTGCTGACAATCATTACTCTCTATCGCTTTAGCAAGCAATGTAAGAGTTTCAGGGACGCTTAGAAGTAGCATATTAAGCATCTCTAGCGCTAACTCGCTCTTTCCTCCAGCACGCTGCAGGGCTTGTGCCCAATCAATTCGACTACTTTGAAATGGAGCCGGGCTTTGTGGTGTATCTGTTTTAGCTTTATCGCGATTAACCGGGGTCTGTGGACTATGATCGCTAATAATTTGTTTAAGCATATCTTCATCAATAGGCTTAGTTAAATAGCCTTTAAAGCCATCTTTTAGTAGTTGCTCTTTTTCGCTTTGAAGGGCGTGTGCCGTTACAGCGATAATGGGTGTATCTTCATTAAGTGATGATTCTTGTATAAGCTTGCATGCGGTTATACCGTCCATAATTGGCATCTGGATATCCATAAAAATTATGTCGTATTTATGACTTTTACTTAAGCTGTATGCTTGTGAACCATTATGTGCCGTTTCTATTACTTCAATCTGCTCACTTAATAAAGTATGGAGAAGTTTTAAGTTGGCATCGTTATCATCAACAACCAATACTTTTAACGGCAGCAAAGCTTGATCGTTTTGTTCAATATTATGAGTAGGGTGGTCAAGCCTATAAGGTGCAGCAAGTACTTCACATAACTTACGGTGATTAAGTGGTTTACTTAAACACGCATCAGCACCGCTACCTATAAAGGCTTCTCGCATATTGTGCGATACAGTATTAAGCATTAAATATAAGTAATCAGTAGATTCACGCACGGCTTTTACATAGCTTTTTAGTTGCTGCATATCATCAACTGATGCCATATGGCCAATTAAGCAAACATCATATTTATGTTCAGTATTTTTTATAGCGTCTAAAAAGCTAGTCTCGTTAAAACATGCCGTTACGCTTGATTCCCACTGAGTCAATAACGAAAGTACAGCGTGATGTGTATGCTCGTGTGGCTCTAAATACAAAATACGCTTACCAATGAGCGATTTAGTCGGTAAGTCGTTAGTAAATACATGATTGGGCAAACTAAACACACTATTGAATGTAAAACAGGTACCGTTACCTGGTGCAGAGTTTAATGTTATGCGGCCATTCATCGCTTCAACAATATGCTTAGTAATAATGAGGCCAAGACCTGTACCACCAAACTTACGTGTAATGCTTGAGTCTGCTTGCCCAAATGGAGTAAATAAAGAGTCTTGCTTATCCATAGGTATACCCACGCCAGTATCTGTTACTGACACAAGTAAAGAAGTACGTTCGTCGTCGAGTAACCGATGGCTTATGTCGACCTTAATGGAGCCTTTTTCAGTAAATTTAATCGCATTACTTAATAGGTTTATCAGCACTTGTTTAAAGCGAGTGGGATCGCCCGTTAAGTCATCTGGTACTTGTTGGTTAATGTAAATGGATAGCTCTAATTGCTTATCGTGTGCGCTAGGAGCGAGTAGCGTCATCACTTCATTTACAGCATCACGAAGTTGAAACTGAATCGACTCAAGTTCCATTGCACCCGCTTCTAGTTTGGAGAAATCTAGAATGTCGCTAATAATAGTCATTAAACTATTTGCTGATAGCATAATAGTATCGAGATAATCTTTTTGATGCTTGTTTAGTGGTGTTTTATAAAGCTGGCGTGTAAATCCAATAACACCATTTAACGGAGTACGAAGTTCGTGACTCATTTTAGCTAAAAAGTCTGATTTTACGCGGTTAGCATCTTGCGCTTCTTTTTTTGCAAATGAGAGCTCTATATTTGAAGTTTCGTATTGCTCTAGTGTTTCGCGGTAGTCGCTAGTTGCTTGGTCAATATTTTTTTGCATTTCATCTTTTTGCATCACCATAGTGTGAGCAATGGTATTTAAGCCTTCTCGCAATAGCTCAAATTCACCTATCATGTTGTCGTTAAGGCCAGTACTTCTTTTACCTTCGACTAACTTGTCGGTTGCAAGTACTAACTTATTAAGCGGCGTCATAAACATGCGGCTTAACCTTAAAGCTAAAATTGCTGCAAATACCAATGATAAAATAATTACAATACCGCTAATTAATAAAGCACGTTGCTGCCCTATAACCGCTTGGTCTTTGTTTAGCTGTATAATAACGGTGCCCAGAGATGACTGAAAAGCAGATGGATCCCATTTAGAGTCGTGACTTGTATGGTTAATAATGGGCGTGAAGAATGTAACAAGCTCATCTGACTTTTGCACGTGGGTCGTTTTTAAATTTATGAGCGTCTTTTGATTAATTAACTTTTCAAATGAGCGGTGATAATTACTCGTCATTAATAGCGCATTATTTTTATCAAAAATTGCAATCGACTTAATTGTAGGGGAGTGCTTGTTATGTGTGTAGCTTATAAGGCGATTCAATAGCTGTTTGTTTTTTTCGAGCATGGGTTGCTCAAGCGCAATAGCAAGTGGCTCAGAAATAGTAGTACCTTGCTGATATAAAATTTCATCAAGCTCAATGTAACGATTTATTGTAAAATAGCCACCAAGTAGTAATCCTATGATCACCGTTGGGATCAGGGTCAGTGTTAAAACAGAATCGCGTAAGCCTAATTTGGTCATAATGGGAGCGTTTTATCGTTATTAGTATGATTTGAGTATATACGGTTCAACACGCATTCTAAAGCATCTAAATATAGGTGCTTCATAAATAAACTGAAGGTAATGCCTAATGGCGCAAATTTTTAAAGCGAAAAAGAAACCGCTTAAGCAACAAACATTAGAATTAAATATAACGGGAATGGATCATCAAGGGCGTGGCATTGCGAAGCATAATAATAAAGTATGTTTTGTAAGCGGTGCATTACCAAATGAAACAGTTAAAGCAATGCTCGTCGAAGATAAAGCTAAATACAGCAGTGCAAAAGTAATTAAAGTTATTAAAGCGAGTGAATCAAGAGTAGACGCTTTTTGTGAGCACTATAATCAGTGTGGTGGCTGCCAATTACAGCATTTAGAAGTAAGCCAACAAGTTGTAGAAAAACAAACTGCAGTTACTCAGCTATTTAGTAAGTTTGCTAAATTAAATACCTTAAACTGGCAAGCTCCATTATTAAGTAAGTCTGTGCATTACAGGCGCAGCGCCCGCATAGCCGTTATGTTTGATAAAGCAGCTAAAAAAATGCGTGTGGGTTATAGAGCAAGTGGTTCAAAAAATATTGTAAGTATTAATAAATGTGCAGTACTTGATGAAGTATTTGCGGATGTTTTTACACTTTTTGATGGTTTAATTAATCAACACAAAGCGCTGCACAGTATAAGCCATTTACAGTTATGCCAAAGTGATGAGAAAAACTTTGTTGTTATTCGTCACACTAAAGCAATTAACGATGATACAAAGGCTTTGGTTGAGCACATAACAAAAAGCCAACAGTTTGAAGTTGTATGGCAAAGCGAGAGCGATGTAATTGCGCATTCACACTTAGCCATGCCGTTTTATTACCTTAAAGAGTTTGATCTAAAATTTGAATTTGGTTTAGGTAATTTTATTCAGGTAAATTCGCAAGTTAACGAAGCTATGTTAAAGCAAGCTGCAAATTGGCTTGATTTAAAAGGTGATGAAAATTTATTGGATTTATTTTGTGGCATTGGTAATTTCTCATTAGTGCTGGCAAAACAAGCAAAATCTGTAATTGGCGTAGAAGGTGTGACTTCAGCGGTTGCAATGGCTGCTCAAAATGCGCAAACTAACTCTATTACCAATGCGCAGTTTCATTGCTTTGATTTAACGCAAAGCATACAGAGCGCCACATGGTTTAGTAAAAACTTAGATGTGCTTGTACTCGATCCTTCTAGGACTGGTGCAATGGCTGTATTAGAGCAATTATCTTTAAAGCAGTTTAAAACTATTTTATATGTCTCTTGTGACCCTGTTACTTTAGCCCGTGACAGCGCAATTATTTCACAAGCTGGCTTTGATCTTAATAAAATTGGGCTAATGAATATGTTTCCTCATACAGGGCATATTGAAACTATGGCGTTATTTCAACGGAGGTAGAACGCATTATGGTAGCTACACGACAATCACATCAACAAGATGAGACAACAGATTTTAGCACTCGGCTTTCATTTCTTGCCTTGTCTGAAGAAAAAACAGAGCTACTTACTAAAGCGCAAGCGCTCTGCGTAAAATGTGATAATGAAAGCAGGCAAACTACTGCAATCGAAATGGTTGAAATTTTAGCTGAGCTAAATCTCGACCCCGAATCGTTAGCTACTGCGTATTTAACCCCGTATTTTTTAAACGATTTAATATCACTAGAAACCATAGAAGAGCAGCTTGGTAGTAATATAGCCATGCTGTTAACTGGGGTTGCACAAATGGCCACTATTAGTACTTTATCGCATCAAGGTAAAGGAACTATGCAAGTTGATAATATTCGAAAAATGTTATTAACCATGGTTGAAGATGTGCGCGCCGTGGTCATTAAGCTTGCCGAGCAGGTATGTCATTTACGTAATGTAAAAAATGCGGATGAAGAAGACCGCGTCATTGCCGCTAAAGAAACGGCTGATATTTTTGCACCATTGGCAAACAGATTAGGAATAGGGCAATTAAAGTGGGAACTGGAAGATTTATCGTTTAGATATTTGCACCCAGGCACCTATAAAAGCATAGCCAAACAACTTGACGACAAACGTCTTACGCGCGAAGCCTATATGGAAGATATGGTTGAGCAAGTAAAAAACCGTTTAAGTGAAGCGGGCATAGAGGCCCAAGTTTATGGCCGCCCCAAGCACATTTACAGCATTTATAAAAAAATGCAGCAAAAAAACTACGAGTTTGATCAGCTTTTTGATATTCGTGCAATGCGTATCGTCGTTGAACGCCTACAAGATTGTTATGGAGCGCTGGGTATTGTGCACACCAATTGGCGTCATCTTAATAAAGAGTTTGACGACTATGTAGCAACCCCAAAACAAAACGGCTATCAGTCAATCCATACCGTAGTATTTGGGCCTGAAGGTAAAACAGTAGAAATACAAATTCGTACCAGCGATATGCATC
The DNA here is from genome assembly GCF_040309225.1 of Pseudoalteromonas sp. GW168-MNA-CIBAN-0100. Classification (NCBI taxonomy): domain Bacteria; kingdom Pseudomonadati; phylum Pseudomonadota; class Gammaproteobacteria; order Alteromonadales; family Pseudoalteromonadaceae; genus Pseudoalteromonas; species Pseudoalteromonas sp. GW168-MNA-CIBAN-0100. Next base: position 132,620 of record NZ_JBEOOL010000007.1, read on the forward strand.
AAGATGCTGAGTTGGGTGTGGCTGCACACTGGATGTACAAAGAAGGTGCATTACCGGGACGCGGCTCGGGTTATGAGCAAAAAATTAGCTGGTTGCGTAAGTTACTTCAATGGCAAGAAGAAGTGGTTGATGGTGGTGATTTAGCTGAAGAGCTTAAAAACCAAGTAGTAGAAGACCGCGTATACATATTTACCCCAAGCGGCGATATTATCGATTTACCACTTGGCGCTACACCGCTTGATTTTGCTTACTACATTCACTCAAATGTAGGGCATCGTTGTATTGGCGCAAAAATTTTCGGCAAAATAGTGCCGTTCACGCATCAACTTACAACCGGGGATCAGGTAGAAATACTGACCCAAAAACAACCAAATCCAAGTCGTGATTGGTTAAACCCGTCATTAGGATACATTAAGTCATCGCGCGCTAGAGCCAAAATTCATCACTGGTTTAAACAGCTCGACCGCGACAAAAACTTAAGTGCGGGGAAAGAAATTCTCGACAGTGAATTACAAAAGCTTAATTTAACATACAAAGATTTAGAGCCAGCCATCAAGCGTTTTAACTTTAAAGAACTTGATGACTTAATGGTTGCAATTGGTGCGGGTGATGTACGTCTCAATCAAATGCTTAACTTTGTAAGTGATCGGACAGAAGATGAACCGGTTATTCGTATTAAAGCGCCTAGCAAAGTAACCGGTGACAAAAACGGCATAGTGGTTGATGGCGTTGGTAGCTTAATGAGCCATGTAGCCAAATGCTGTCGTCCTGTCCCTGGCGATGAGATAATAGGTTATATAACGCAAGGTCGAGGAATAGGTGTTCATAAGGAAGACTGTGATTCGTTTAATAACTTAAAAAATCAGCATCCAGAGCGTGTTATTTCGGTAAGTTGGTCTGAAGATATCAACGGCTCGTACGCACTAAGTATTAAAATAGAAGCAACCGATCGTTCAGGGCTAATACGCGATATAAGCTCAGTACTTGCTAACGAAAAAGTAAATGTTTTAAACATGAACGTAAATACGGTTGAAGATAATCAGTTAGCTATATTTACGATGCAAATAGAAGTACATGACTTATCGGGTACTAACCGTGTTCTTTCTAAGTTACACCAAATTGAAGGTGTACACGATGCCAAGCGTGGTCATTAATCATGAATGATAATGCAGCGCTTACACAACTTCTTAGCATAATGAAAACACTGCGAGATCCCAAGGGCGGTTGCCCGTGGGATCTCAAACAAGATTTTAAATCTATTGTGCCGCATACACTAGAAGAAGCATACGAAGTTGCCGACTGTATTGAGTCAGGCAACTTAGATGAGCTTAAAGGTGAATTGGGTGATTTGTTATTTCAAATTATTTTTTATGCGCAGCTTGCACAAGAGCAAAATCTATTTGATTTTAATGATCTAGTAGAGCAATTAAACGATAAGCTTACCCGTCGTCACCCGCATGTGTTTGGTGAAAAAAAAGAGCTAACAGACGATCAATTATCGCAACAGTGGCAAGCAATCAAAGCACAAGAACGCAGTGCTAGAGCGCAAACAGAATCACCTTCTTTTTGGCAAGATATTCCTGCCAATATGCCAAGCTTAAGTAAAGCTAAAAAAATTCAACAACGCGTTGCCGCACTTGGTTTCGATTGGCCAACGTATCACGGTGCACTTGATAAAGTGAGCGAAGAAGTGCTTGAAGTAAAAGAAGCGATTGAGCAAGACCCGTTATCTGATCATACAGCGGAAGAACTCGGCGACTTACTTTTTGCCACTGTTAATGTTGTACGCCATGTTAAACGAGACCCCGAACAGCTGCTTCGTAGCGCTAATGATAAGTTTTCAGCGCGTTTTGAAAAGGTAAACGCCTATTTGCATGCGCAAGGTAAAAGCTTAGATACAGCAACCTTTGAAGAAATGGACAGTGCATGGGATGCGATTAAAAAAGTAAAATAGGCTTAATGTTAAATAGTGCACATTTTTTGTGCGCGCATTAGCTAATTTTAGCTGGATTGATAAGCAGTGTTTTGGTACAATTTCGCCCCGTCTTGATGATATACCCTTAGGCTCTTCTTTGGGTGTTATATTCCTTTTAATTCCTGATATTCTAGGGTTCGCATGAGTACAAAATTTATCTTCGTTACTGGCGGAGTTGTTTCTTCGTTGGGTAAAGGTATTGCCGCAGCTTCACTGGCCGCTATTTTAGAAGCCCGTGGTTTAAATGTTACCATTTTAAAGCTGGATCCTTACATCAACGTTGACCCAGGCACAATGAGCCCAATTCAACACGGTGAAGTTTACGTTACAGAAGACGGCGCAGAAACTGACCTTGATTTAGGTCACTACGAGCGTTTTATTCGTACCAAAATGACTAGTCGTAATAACTTCACACAAGGCCGTGTATATGAAGACGTATTACGTCGTGAGCGCCGTGGTGAATACCTAGGCGCTACTATTCAGGTTATTCCACATATCACTAACGATATTAAGCAACGTGTATACGACGGTGCTGAAGGTTATGATATTGCTATTGTAGAAATTGGCGGCACTGTAGGTGATATAGAATCACAACCGTTTATTGAAGCAATTCGTCAGATGGGAACTGAAATTGGCCGCGAACGCGCGCTATTTATTCACTTAACGTTAGTGCCATTTTTAGGCCCTGCAGGTGAAGTTAAAACAAAACCAACTCAGCACTCTGTTAAAGAGTTACGCTCAGTAGGTATTCAGCCAGATATTCTTATTTGTCGTTCAGACCGTAAACTACCTAATAATGAGCGTGCAAAAATCTCATTATTCACAAACGTAGAAGAAAAAGCGGTTATTTCATTACCTGACGTAGACAGCATTTATAAAATTCCAGCGCTATTAAAAACGCAAGAATTAGATAACTTCGTATGTCGTCGTTTTCACTTAGATCCACCAGAAGCTGATTTAGCTGAGTGGGAACAAGTACTTTATCAAGAGTCTAACCCAACGGGTGAAGTGACAATTGGTATGGTTGGTAAATACACTGAATTACCAGATGCGTACAAATCGGTTAACGAAGCATTAAAGCATGCGGGCCTTAAAAACCGTTTAACAATTAATATTCAATACGTAGATTCACAAGATTTAGAAAACAAAGGTGTTGAATTACTTTCACACTTAGATGCTATTTTAGTACCAGGTGGATTTGGCGGACGTGGTGTTGAGGGTAAAATCTTAGCGGCTAAATACGCACGTGAAAATAAAGTACCATACCTAGGTATTTGTTTAGGTATGCAAGTAGCATTAATTGAATATGCACGTAATGTTGCAGGCTTAACGGATGCAAACTCTACAGAGTTTAATGCAAATTCAGAAGCGCCAGTAGTTGGCTTAATTACTGAATGGCTAGATGCTGAAGGTAATGTTGAAACACGTAGCGAAAAATCTGATTTAGGTGGCACTATGCGTTTAGGCGCACAAAAATGTCATTTAACACCAGGTTCTAAAGTACGCGAAGTATATGGCAGCGACGAAATTGTTGAACGTCATCGTCATCGCTACGAAGTAAATAATAACTTTGTAGAAATACTTGAAAAAGCAGGCTTAAGCTTTACTGGTTTATCAGAAGATAAAAAACTGGTAGAAATTATCGAAAATAAAGATCACCCATGGTTTATTGCCGCGCAGTTCCACCCGGAATTCACGTCAACTCCACGTGATGGTCATCCGTTGTTTGAAGGGTTTGTAGCAGCCGCGCATATCCACCAAAAAGCGAATTCGTAATTTTAAAAGCCGTGCATATTGCACGGCTTTTTTGTTTTAAGGGCTGACTAAGCTATATAAAACGTAGTAAAGTTAGCTGAACTCACCATTTTGGGAATATAGAGGAATCAAGATGTCAGAAATCGTAAAAGTAATCGGTCGCGAAATTATGGACTCGCGTGGTAACCCAACTGTTGAAGCAGACGTACATTTAGCAGATGGCTCTTGGGGTCGTGCAGCAGCACCTTCAGGCGCATCTACTGGTACTCGTGAAGCATTAGAGTTACGCGACGGTGATAAATCACGTTACTTAGGTAAAGGTGTATTAAAAGCAGTTGGTTATATCAATAACGAAATTGCTGATGCTTTAAAAGGCCAAAGTGCATTAGATCAAAGCGCTGTAGATAAAGTGATGCTAGATTTAGACGGTACCGAAAATAAAGAAAAATTAGGTGCAAACGCAATCTTAGCTGTATCACTAGCAACCGCGAAAGCAGCTGCACAGTCTAAAAAAGTTGAGCTTTATGAACATATAGCTGACTTAAACGGCACGCCAGGTGTTTACTCTATGCCACTTCCAATGATGAACATCATCAATGGTGGTGAACATGCAGATAACTCTGTAGATATTCAAGAATTCATGATCCAACCTGTTGGTGCTAAAAACTTCCGCGAAGGCCTACGTATGGGTGCTGAAGTATTCCATAGCCTTGCTAAAGTACTTAAAGCTGATGGTCATTCAACAGCGGTTGGCGATGAAGGTGGTTTTGCACCAAACCTTGCATCTAACGAAGCGGCTCTTGCTGCAATTAAAGTAGCTGTTGCAAACGCAGGTTACGAGCTAGGTAAAGATATTACTTTAGCGATGGATTGTGCTGCATCTGAGTTCTACGACAAAGAAGCAAATATCTACGACCTTAAGGGTGAAGGCAAAAAATTCACTTCTGAAGAATTTAACTTCTTCTTACAAGATCTTACTAATCAGTACCCAATCGTTTCTATTGAAGATGGTCTTGATGAGTCTGATTGGGATGGCTTTGCACATCAAACTAAACTAATGGGTGATAAAATCCAATTAGTAGGTGATGATTTATTTGTAACAAATACTAAGATTTTAAAACGTGGTATCGACAACGGTATTGCTAACTCAATCTTAATTAAGTTTAACCAAATCGGTTCTTTAACTGAAACTTTAGCTGCAATCAAAATGGCTAAAGACGCTGGTTTTACTGTTGTTATTTCTCACCGTTCTGGTGAAACTGAAGATTCAACAATTGCTGATTTAGCTGTTGGTACTGCTGCAGGTCAAATTAAAACAGGTTCATTGAGCCGTTCTGACCGTGTTGCAAAGTACAACCAATTGCTACGTATTGAAGAGCAATTAGGTGATAAAGCACCGTACAACGGTCTTAAAGAAGTTAAAGGTCAGTAATTCTATTTTATATAGAATCTAATTTTTAATTTTAGATGATAAAATCCTCGCACAAGCGGGGGTTTTTTATGCCTGATACTTTTATTCAAAGAGATGAGAATAAGTTGTAGCGTTAAGCTGCTGGCGCGCGCACGCAGTGCGAAAAGAGGGTACCACAAAAATGGCTCAACAATTAATATTTTATAACACAGTTAAAGCTGAAACTGCTGTTTTAAAATATCACCTGTAAAACTGGTTTTTAAGTAAAAGCCACGGGGTAGGGTTTTAATTATTTGCCCATTTGGACCAATAGCATCAGTCACTATTTTACTATGAGCAGCTTTAGGGCGTATTTGCATCGCATCGCCTAAATGGCCTGATATTTCGTCGACTCTACCTAGTGCAATTAGCTCCATTTGCTCTTCCCAGTCGCGTTGTAATAAAGCGTCTTGTTCAGGTGAGGGTTGCCATAAAAAGCCGCTGCCGATGGTTCTATCAAACGGCGCAATATCACGTTCGCTTAAAATTGGCAGCCATAAAACATGATTTAGTTTTTTACGTACAGAGCTGGTATGCCACGTCATTCCTGTAACGTTCATTAAAGGTGTAACCGATACAAACGTAGTTTCCAGTGGCCTACCTTTATAGGAAATAGGGAGTGTTTTTAGCTCAATTCCTAAATCTTCAAAATCCGGAAGTGGTTTTGAGCCCGCAGTAGCACCTAGTACGTATTCAATTGACTGACCAGTCCAACCTTTTTCGCGCAGTAAATCATCTGGCGTTTTAAAATTATACTTGTTAGCAAGCTGCCCTAGAGTTAATCCGGCAATATTATTAACGCGTTGCATTAAATCGTTAATTGAGTGTGGTTTTGTAGGTCGCATGTCATGCCAATTTTATTAAAATATGAATATTATAGAGGTTTAATAACTCACTAACTACGTTGAAATTACTTATGCGGAGAAACTGCATATGATAGTTTTTTGTTATTGAGCTACTTTTTATTGCGATTATAAATATCAATTCAACGTAATCAGTATTCTTAATTTCGGTTGTATAAATATCATAGCCATGATAGCAAATAGGCTAAGCCTTGGATATCTCTAGAGTTGTGTGTTTTTTGCTCGCTTGTTGTTTGTGTTAATTTTGAACATATTGAAATTAAGCTGCTTTACTTTAAGTTACTGACTCAGTTGGTTTTTTTAATGTTGTACATTCAGTTTTGATTAAGCAATTTAAAAGTTGTAAGGATAAATACAACTATATGAACATGTTTATCCACAGAATCTGTGGAGAAGCCAAGTTTTTAGATCTAATATTGTGGATTTGTTTGCAAAATGAGCGTGTTTTACAAAAGTTATGCACAAACTGTGAGTAACTAGAGGAAAACAAGAACCGCAATAGCTTTGCTGAGTTATTTTCTAAATATTTACCTATTCCCTATTAATTTATCAACATACTAAAAGCTCAAACTTAGCTCACTAATTGGCTTGGGTATAATAGTATTTGCCGTATTGCGGCTAATGTGGAACAATCATTAAAAATCGACTTACAAATGAGGCACTAAGGTGATTGATGCCGAAGGTTTTCGTGCCAATGTCGGAATTGTGATTTGCAATAATCAGGGACAGGTTTTTTGGGCCAGACGTTATGGTCAACACTCTTGGCAATTTCCCCAAGGTGGTGTTGATGATGGCGAAACTGCAGAACAAACCATGTACCGTGAATTACACGAAGAAGTAGGGTTGCGACCAGAAGATGTAGAAATAGTCGCAAGCTCAAAACATTGGTTACGCTATAAATTACCCAAACGATTAATCCGCCGAGACTCTAGTCCGGTGTGTATTGGGCAAAAACAAAAATGGTTTTTACTAAAATTACGCTGTAAAGACGAAGATGTAAATTTACTTAAAACCCATCATCCTGAATTTGATGATTGGCGCTGGGTAAGTTATTGGTATCCTGTAAGACAGGTTGTATCGTTTAAACGGGATGTTTATCGACGTGTAATGAAAGAGTTTGCTCCTTTCGCCATGCCTTTTAATAAGAGAGAACAACATAAAGATCATTGGCGAAGTAAAAGGTAGTTAACTAGGTAACCTGAACTCTGGATAATAAATCTATCTCGAGCAGCTATTTTCAGCGCTAACTACGTTGAATTTACTTGCAATAGGCCAGCTATTGACGCGTAAGTTCGCCTTGTTTTCACTGAAAATCTCTGGCTAGAGAAAATAAAGTTAAATATCACCATGATTCAATATGTTAGTAAATCTCTTAACCAGAGTTCAGGTTAAGTATAAAATAAAGGAGCAGGACATGCTGGCTACACTGAGATCTATTGCGGAGTCTGTATCGCGACAAGCGAATTTAGACAGCGCATTAGTGTGCTTTGTGCAAATGGTTAAAGATGCCATGAAAACCCAGTGCTGCTCCATTTATTTTGCAGATTACAGCCAGGACAATTTTGTACTTATGGCAACCGAAGGGCTAAATCCCGATGCGGTAGGTAAGTTTAGAATTGGTTTTACCGAAGGTTTAGTTGGCCTAGTAGCGCAACGCGAAGAACCTATTAATATTGCATTTGCTAAATCGCATCCTCGTTTTAAGCTCTCCCCCGAAGTAAACGAAGAAGGCTACAACGCTTTTTTATCTGTACCCGTTGTTCATCAAAAAAAAGTACTGGGCGTTATTGTTGTCCAACAAAAAATGGCACGTGTATTTAGCCAAGACGAAGAGTCGTTTTTAATAACGCTTTCTGCTCAACTTGCATCACAGTTAGCGCATGCTGAAATTAAAGAAATACTACGCCAAGATGAGTCATCTCATCAAACGTCTGTTTTAAAAGGTGTATCGAGCGCGCCAGGAATAGGTATAGGACAAGCATTTGTTGTATTACCAAAACTTGATTTTAAATCTATTGAGCTTTTAAAAGACAGTGACGTCACTGAGCAGCGTCGTTTGTTTACTCAAGCTGTAGCTGCAACGCGCAAAGAATTTAATACCCTATCGATGACGCTAAGCGATTCTATTCCGCACGAAGCTCTTGCGGTATTTGATGTGTATCAACAACTGCTTGATGCTAAAAGTTTAGGGCATAATGTTGAAATGCAATTACAAGAAGGCTGGTGTGCTAAAAGCGCCCTAAAAATTGTAATAGAGCGTTTAATATCTCAATTTAATGCCATGCAAGACCCTTATATAAAAGAGCGTGCTGTTGACGTTAAAGACATTGGTCTTCGCGTATTACACCACCTTGTAAATACCGAGCACGCTGTTAAAAATTATCCGGCCAACACTATTTTAATTGCTAATACCTTAACACCCGCCATGCTTGCTGAAGTGCCAAAAGGTCATTTAACAGGCGTTGTAAGCGTAAATGGCTCTGCAAATAGCCATGCTTCTATATTAACGCGTGCGATGGGCATTCCTGCTATTTGGGGTATAGAGGATTTACCTCTACTGCAGTTTAATGGCAAACCGATGATTTTAGATGCATTTGCTGGGCGTTTATATATATCGCCTTCGCAAATGTTGATGGACGAATACACAGAGTTACAGCATCAAGATAACCTACTAAATAACCGCTTTTTAGCTGAGCAAGACTCAGAATCAATTACGCTTGACGGTGAACATGTTAGCTTATTATTAAACGCAGGCCTTGAGCTTAATACCGAGCAAAGTAGCGCGCATATTTGTGACGGTGTGGGGCTTTATCGAACCGAAGCGTGGTTTATGCAAAAGGGTCAGTTTCCTTCGCAATCAGAGCAAGAAAATTGGTACCGAGAAGTACTAACTAGCTACCATCCAAATCCTGTGGTTATGCGTACATTGGATATTGGGGGCGATAAGGTACTTGATTACTTTAATATTACCGAAGAAAACCCATTTTTAGGTTGGCGTGGTATTCGTATTAGCCTTGATCATCCAGAGTTATTTTTAGATCAACTAAAAGCGATGCTTAAAGCAAATATTGGTTTGGGTAATTTAAAAATAATGCTCCCTATGATCAGTGGCACTGAAGAAGTTGATGAGTCACTTGCGTTATTTGAACAGGCTTATTTTGAGTTAAGTGAAAAATACCCAGAGCAAACCATAGAAAGACCCGACATAGGAATAATGCTGGAAGTACCTTCAAGTGTATTTATGCTTCCAGAGTGGTCAAAAAAAGTCGATTTTTGCTCAGTAGGCAGTAACGATTTAACACAGTATTTATTAGCAGTAGACAGGGCTAATGCACGTGTAGCCGAACTTTTTAACCCTTATCACCCAGGTGTACTAAGAGTACTAAATAAAGTGGCGCACGAATGTGAGCAATATGAACTGCCATTTAGTTTGTGTGGTGAACTAGGCGGCGATCCTGAAGGAGCTATTTTACTTATTGCCATGGGTTACAGACGCCTGAGTATGAATTTATCATCGCTTAATAAAGTGAAGTGGGTACTTAGGCGTTTAAATGTCAGTGACATGGAACAACTACTAAGTGAATGTTTAGCGCAATCCACAGCCAAACAAGTACTACGTTTAACGCGAAGCTTTATGCTAGAGCATAAATTAGGTGATTTGTTTTACACCCCAAAATAAGCTTGTACACCTAATTAATTGCAATACACAGATGCTATTAGTTTTATAATCCTTTAATATATAAACCTTAAAAGGGTATTTGAGATTACTATGTATGACTTAGGTTTGTTAGTCGCAAGCTGCGCACTACTAGGCTGTATTGTTGGGTTTTTAGCTGGGTTACTAGGCATTGGCGGCGGTTTAATTATCGTTCCAGTACTAACCACTCTGCTACTCTCATTTAATGTAACGTCGGCTGATCATGTATTAGTAATTGCTATTGCAACCTCACTCGCTTCTATTTTATTTACTTCAACGTCTTCAGCGCTGGCTCATCATAAAAATGATAATGTGCCTTGGGCAATCGCCCCGTGGGTTATGTCGGGTGTGGCTTTAGGTGCACTTATTAGTGGCTTTGCAGCAAGTTTAATCCCTGAACAAATATTACGTACAGTGTTTGCTATAAGTGTTGTATTTATTGCAGCAAGAATGGTGCTCTCCGCGCGTAATAAACCGATGTCAGAAAAACCGTTGCCGGCTGGTCCTATTTTAGGGGGCGTTTCTGCAATAATGGGCGGGTTATCAGGTTTAATAGGGATTGGCGGCGGAGCTTTAATAGTACCGATGCTTAATTATTTTTCGGTTGATATAAAAAAAGCAATTGGCTGCGCGGCAGCGTGCGGAATTGTTATTGCATTATTTGGCTCGATTGGTTACATCAGCGCAGGCTGGCATGTTACCGATTTAGAGCGTGGTTTTGCCGGGTTTGTTTATTTACCTGCATTATTTGGGATTGTTATTACCTCGTGGTTTGTTGCGCCCATTGGCGCCAAAGCAACTCACTATTTACCTGTTAATACAATTAAGAAAGTTTTCGCGGTGCTGCTTGTAGTTATCGCAATTAAAATGGTTTTTAGCTAAAGGTTTATTTTTTATGGCACTTGAGTTTCCTCAAATTGATCCAATTATTTTTTCTGTTGGACCGCTAAGCGTACGTTGGTATGGCTTAATGTACTTAATAGGTTTTGCATTTGCGATGTGGTTTGCTAATCGTCAAGCGTCAAAGCCAAATTCGGGTTGGACTAAAGACCAAGTAAGCGATTTACTGTTTTACGGCATGCTAGGGGTAATACTAGGTGGGCGTATTGGCTACGTATTGTTTTACCAGTTTAGTTATTTTATAGAAAACCCACTGTATTTATTTAGGATAGATCAGGGCGGTATGTCGTTCCATGGTGGAACACTTGGCGTTATAACCGCCGTTGCAATTTTTTCGTGGACGCGTAAAAAGTCACTGCTTCAAGTAGGCGACTTTGTTGCACCACTGGTTCCTGTAGGGCTTTTAGCTGGACGTATTGGTAACTTTATAAACGGTGAGTTATGGGGCCGAGTTACCGATGTGCCATGGGCAATGGTATTTCCAACGGGCGGTCCGCTTGCGCGTCACCCATCGCAGTTATACGAAGCATTTTTTGAAGGCTTAGTGCTGTTTTTAATCCTGCAATGGTTTATTAAAAAACCACGTCCAGCAGGCAGCGTAGCCGGTGTATTTTTATTAGGTTACGGCGTGTTTAGATTCTGTATTGAATATTTCCGCCAACCCGATGCACAACTAGGTTTATTTGCCGACTTTATTTCAATGGGACAAATACTTTCACTTCCTATGATAGTGGGTGGTTTAGGTTTATTAATTTGGGCATATAAGCAACCACAACACGTTAAAACAGCTAAGGCATAATAAGAAAAGCATGAAACAATATTTAAAATTATGTCAGCGTATTGTTGACGAAGGTCAGTGGGTCGAAAACAAACGTACAGGTACGCGTTGTTTAACCGTTATTAATGCCGATTTAGAATACGATGTGGCTAATAATAAGTTTCCGATGATCACGACGCGCAAAAGTTACTACAAAGCAGCGATTGCTGAGTTACTAGGATATTTACGTGGTTACGACAGCGCTGAGCAGTTTCGTGAGATTGGCTGTAAAACGTGGGATGCTAACGCAAATGATAACAATGCATGGCTTAATAATCCTCACCGTAAAGGCGAGGATGACATGGGGCGTGTTTATGGCGTACAAGGCCGTGGTTGGCAACGTCCAGATGGCTCAACGCTTGATCAGCTTTCCAAAGTTATTGATAACTTAAAAAATGGCATTGATGACCGTGGTGAAATAATCACGTTTTATAATCCAGGTGAGTTTGAGCTTGGTTGTTTGCGCCCGTGTATGCATACGCACACTTTTTCACTACTTGGCGATACGCTATACTTAACGTCATACCAGCGAAGCTGTGATGTACCGCTTGGCCTTAATTTCAATCAAATTCAGTGTTTTGTGTTGCTTGCGTTAGTGGCTCAAATTACCGGCCACAAAGCTGGTAAGGCGTATCATAAAATTGCTAATGCACATATTTACGAAAACCAACTTGAACTGATGCGAGACGTGCAGTTAACGCGTGAGCCATTTGCGTCACCTCAGTTAAAAATTAATCCAAAAATTACATCATTAGAAGACATAGAAACGTGGGTAACACGAGACGACTTTGAAGTAACAGGCTATCAATGCCATGAAGCGATTCAATATCCATTTTCAGTATAATAAAAGATTAAGGAAAACATAAAATGAAAGCAGTGATCCCAGTAGCGGGCCTTGGTACTCGTATGTTACCAGCCACTAAAGCAATTCCTAAAGAAATGCTTCCAGTGGTAGACCGTCCTTTAATTCAATATGTAGTAAACGAAGCCGTTGCTGCAGGAATTAAAGAAATAGTGTTAGTAACGCACTCAAGTAAAAATTCAATCGAAAATCACTTCGATACAAGTTTTGAACTAGAAGCTACTTTAGAAAAGCGTGTTAAGCGGCAACTACTTGCCGAAGTGCAAGCAATCTGCCCTAAAGACGTAACCATTATTCACGTACGCCAAGGTGAAGCAAAAGGCTTAGGCCATGCTATTAGTTGTGCAGCGCCTATTATTGGTAACGAACCGTTTGTAGTTATTTTACCAGATGTAATTATTGATGATGTAGAGAGCGATCTTAAAAAAGATAACTTAGCAGAAATGATCGCTAATTTTGAGAAAACTAAGCACAGCCAAATTATGGTAGAACCAGTACCAATGGCACAAGTGAACCAGTTTGGTGTGGTTGATTTAGGTGATGTTGACTTAAAGCAAGGTGAAAGCTCGCCAATTCTTAATATGGTAGAAAAGCCGCCAGTAGATGAAGCTCCATCAAACTTAGCTGTAGTGGGTCGATACGTATTAAGCGAAAATATCTGGCCGTTACTTGCAAAAACTCCGCAAGGTGCAGGCGACGAAATTCAATTAACTGACGCAATTGCGATGTTAATGGAACACGAAAAAGTAGATGCATACGCTATAAAAGGCCGTAGCCACGATTGTGGAAGTAAAATTGGTTACTTAAAAGCAACGATTGAATTTGCACTTCGTCGCGATGAATTTGCCGATGAATTAAAATCATTTATTAAAAAATTGATTTAACAGTTAACGTAAAACATGAAAGGCGCCTATATCGGCGCCTTTTTTTATGAGTTTTATCAGGATCAAAATTAGAAAAGGAATAGCTCTAAAATAAAAGTTTTTAAGTCATTACAGACATATTGTTATTTATGTTGTAAAGTTTGTGTTAATTGGCATTGAATTTGTATTAAATAATGCTCTCAAGGAAGGGATGGAGTATGCAACGTTGTGTTTTACGAAACACTGACAAGCATGCGAAGAGCTAGTTTTATGGCTCACAGCTTAAATAAAGTTAAACGCTTTCTTGTGAGAATGTTTAACTGAAATGTAGTGTAAAAACACTGCTTTCAGGACAACTAATACATGTTTATATATAAAAAAAATAACATTGGGCTTTTACTTAGCTTGCTAATGCTTTTATTTGGTACAGCATGCAGCGTCTCGCCTGAAATAAAAACCATTGATGAACAACCTCAAAGTAACTCGCCTGACTACGTATCAATTACAGCCCTTGAACTTGCTCAGCTAAAAGATGCCGCAATGCAGTGGCAACAAGCTCGTGAAGGCATAGAGCGAATTTTAAGATTAGAAAAAGAAATAACTTACCTCGTAAATCATATTGATATTATAAACAGCAAAGCTATTGCGCAGTCTAATCAAGGGTACAGCAGTAAGTCTGTACGCTCACCACGAAACACACGTAATGTTAAGTCACGCCAACAAGCTAAACAAAACTACAGTGATAAAAAACAAACTGTAAAATTAAATACACCTAAACATGTATTTGCTTTGCAAGTAGCTTCGGTTGACTCAGAGCAAGGTGTGGCTAAAGCATGGCAAGAGCTAAATGCTAAAGCAGCGCCGTTGTTTAGAGACAAAATATTGACTAACGTAGAAACCGCCAAAATAAACGACAAAATGTTTTACAGGCTGAAACTTGGCTCTTACCAAAACTTTAAAAATGCAAAAGCAGACTGTGACGTATTCAAACTGTACAAACTCGATTGCATAGTAAGTAACTACACTGATAAGCCAGTAAAGCTTTAGCGCACAGCATGTAATATCAATCTACAATAATACCTAATCAATTTGAAGGATTAGACCTGACGCTAACTTCGCTAATAATTTTTGATATACGACGGCATGTATGCCGGAGTTAGAGCAATGCAGCAACAATTAGTGATACCAACTAAATGATGAAATTTTGCCTTGTTATCGATATGGCTTTTCTTACCTCAAAATAGACTACTTAATTAAAAAAGTTGCTATAAAGTGGCGCAAAATTTGCTTTGATTTATTATCTTGGTTAGTAGAGTGCATTTTGCAATGCGGTATTTTAAGTCTTGTCATTTAATATCAGTTTTATTCTTATCTTTTTATTTATATGGATGTAGCAGCGCAACTGTAAATAACGAGAGCGTGCAGCATTCTTTAATTACTGATAAACAAGTAAAAGAGTATGTTTCGCAGTGGCACTTACAGCAAGAAAGCATTGGTCGTTTAACTGCTATGGAAGATGATTTACAGCTGTTAATTATGGCGTTATCGTCTCGAAGTGAATTAACTGAAAACCCTCCTTTACTCATGCAAAATAAAACCGATATCACCTATGGTAATCAGCCTTCACAGAATTTGGAACCGACGGCACTAAATAACACTCCCGAAGTAAAAACACCAAACTTACAAAATTCAGAACTCACCTTAACAGATGAAACTAAAATTGGAGCACAGCTTGGTTGGTATTTAAAGCCAGAGCTTGTTAAAGCAAGAGTCGAAAGGCTTAAGCAATTATACCCCAGTGCATTTACTCAATTTAATTTTACTATGTTTGAACGTAAAAATAATAATATGACTTTGTATGGATTACGTGTAGGTCCATTTAAAAACGATGCTCAAGTAAGTGCGTTTTGTTATTTAGCTAATCAGCTTGATCAAGTCTGTAATATTGCTGCTTTTGTCGGAAAACCAATATAATTAATAAATTAGGCTTTTTAAACTTATATAGTATTAAAGTATTTGTACTAATAGTCGATACTAACTATAGTTGGGCAAATATTTGATAAAGCCCATTTTCTTATAAGGATTTAGCATGAAGTTTTATTTATCTGCATTAGCTGTAGCCACCGTGGTCAGCTCGTTTAGCACTTATGCTGCTACAGAGTCATTTGAAGCGAAAGTAACAGTACAAAATGCTGTAATACTCACAAAAGATAACGATTTAAATTTTGGTACTATTCGTGCTATTTCAGATCCATTAGGCGCCGAACAAGCAACGCTGACAGTTAATCCTGATCCAGCTGCGAGCCCTGTTACTTCACAAGATAATCCAACTGGTAACGCTGCGAGTATCTCAATAATTGAAGGTGGTGAAGCGGGTGCTTTTAGTGTGTCAGATGTAGTACCAAACTCTATTTTAACCATTAGCGACCCAGTAAATACTTTAATACTACCCTTAGCTGGCCAAGGCTTAAATGAACCTGATTTTACTGTAGATGCTTGGACTTACTTTATAACGAGCGGAACAAATGCAGGAGCGCTTTATACGCAGGGTACTCCTAACCTACAAGCTGGTGCTGATGGCGCTGTATCATTTAATATAGGCGCGACTCTTTCTACTTCATCAAACGCATCAAGTGTGGATTACCCTGATGGTGAGTATTCTGGTAGCTTTAATATTGAAGTGTCATATTAATTAGTGTTTAAACAAACAATGCGTTTTTTGTATGCTTCTGCTTGGCTTTCGTTAATGTTTAGCGAGCAAGCCTATAGCGCAAGCATACAACAAGAAGCGCTTAATTTTGGCACTTTAGTTATCCCTCAAAATAATACTTTAAGCTCTATCACGATTAACCACGATGGTGAAATAACCACATTTGGTAGTATTTACGTATTAACTGAGGGGAATCCCGCAGAACTTTTATTTACCGATTTACCTCCGCTTACTCAAATATCGTTTAACAAAATGAGTGACTCTACATTGCAAAGTGAAGTACTTGGAGCTAATAGTGCCAAGTTTTCGGTTGTATTAGTGGATTTACCAAGAACGCAAACTAGCGATGAATTTGGAGAGCTTTTACTCAAAGTAGGTGGCCGTTTAATAACGACAGGGACTAGCCAAAGTTACTTAGATGGTAGTTTTATTACTGACACCCAATTAGAAATTACGATTGATTACTAAAGGAAAAACATGTTTTATAAAGTTGTAGTGCTGCTCGCACTGAGTGTATGTATTTTAGGAAAAAATGCATACGCAAATTTACTTATCTCTCCAACCCGTATTAGTTTTGATGAACGTCAACGAACCGCTAAAGTTACCGTAATTAATACGGGTGATGAATATCAAACATATCGTGTTTTATGGAGTGAGAAGCAAGCGCAACCTAGCGGTGGCTACATACAGTTGGCAGAGGCTACAAGCGAAAGTTTAAGTTCAATGGCACGTTTGTCACCAAAACAAATGCGTTTAGCACCTGGTGAAAAACAAACAGTAAAAATAGCAATACGTAAACCTAAAAGCCTAGCTTCTGGTGAGTACCGCTCTCATCTTCTATTTCAAGCATTGCCTGGTGAAAATACTAATAAAACAAGCTCAATAAAAGTTAATATGATTATGAGCTACAGCATTCCTATTTTGTTACGTAAAGACATGAAACAGCCAGAAGTTGCCATAGAGCAAGCTAAGCTAGTGCTAAATGAAAGCAATCAACGTCCTCAGTTTTTATTGAATATAAAACGAGAAGGTAAGTTTAGTAGCTACGGTAAATTAAGTGCTTACTTTGTTGATAGTAATAACGAGCAAGTTAAAATTGCAGAAATTGGTAATTTAAGTATTTATCCAGAAGTAGATAATGCGTTTGTAACCCTTAGTTTATTTAGTGACAAAAATTTAGATAAAGCAGGAAAAGTCATTTTTAAATATGAAGGTAGTCAAGAATATAAAGACCTTACATTTGCACAATACACTCTGCCTTTAACTTCACAATCACTTAATGTTTTAACTGTGAATGACGCTAAATAATTTATTGTATGCACTATTACTAAGCATAAGTAGTTTGCTTAGTAATAGTGTAATAGCTAATCCCAATTCTTCCGTGGGGGATGCTTTAACAACACTACGCGCAATTGAACTAAAGCTAACTAAGCCCGTTGAAGTAATTGATTATAAAAACAAAGAAAATCAGCAACAGCGAATCGCCACAGGCGAGTTATTAATACTTTCGCTTTATTTAAACTCATACTACTTAGGTGAAGTTGCAGCAATTAAAAGCGAGCAAAGTGTACAAGTTAGTTTAAGCGACTTATTTGATATTCTACAATTTGCAATGAATGTTGATGCTAGCAATCGAATTGCTCAAGGTGTTGGAGCAAATCAACAACCTCTTTTTCTAAATGCAGCGGTTACACCCGCTGTATTTACTAGTCCTACACAGAGCTACTTATTAGCAAAAAATCAAATTACCATTGAAGATGATATTTATGTAGATATTCAAAGTTTACATAATGCTTTAAATCTAGAGTTTAATATTGATTACCCAGATTTAGAATTACTTATAAGCTCAGAGAGCCCCTTACCGGTTGAACAACAAAGATACAGACAGTCGCGCAACCTTAAATCACCTAACAAAAGATCGCCACCTACGCTGCCATGGAAAGCTAGCCCATATAAAGCGCTATCTTCTCCGGTTGCCGACTTACAACTAAATTTTACCGCGAGCGATGATAGACATTCTACGAACTATTCACTTTTAGGCACTCAAGACTTTGCGTATTTATCTGCAGAGTATTTTTTGTCTGGACGAAGTACTGACTTACTTACCAACTCTAGGTTAACGTTTACAAAGCAAAACTTAGACAAAGAAATAAAAAACAGCTTCATGCCTACTGAAATATCTTTTGGTGATGTTATCGCCACGCAAGTGGGTAATAGCTACAGTAGTCAGTATGCCCGAGGTGTTAAAGTTTCTAATAATGTAACCAATAGAAAAATAGTCAATAATCAAGTTAACTTAAGCGGTGCTATACAGCCAGGTTGGGATGTAGAGCTGTATCGTAATGAAATATTAATAGACCAGCAGCTTAGCCTCGCAGATGGGCGTTATATTTTTGATAATATAAACCTATTATTTGGAGCTAATAATTTTGAGCTTATTTTTTATGGGCCTCAAGGTCAAGTTGAGCGTAAAAGTGATTATTACTTTGTGGACGGAAATCAACTTAAGCAGGGACAAGGTCACTATGAATTGTCGGTTACTGAACAAGGTAAGCAGTTACTAAATAACAATGTTTCAAGCTCGCAGGGGCAGGGTTGGCAAATTGCGGGTAGATATGAGCAAGGGCTTACAGATAATATATCTGTATACACTGCTACATCAGGTCAAAAAAATACAGATGACGATCTACTTAAGTATGCATTTGGTACCAACATAAGCTTATTTGACCGATTATTATTAAATGCGAATGTTGAAAAAAATAATAACAATGAACAAGAATTTGAATTTACAGCCCGAACTCAAATTGCCGAACAATCACTACTTTTTAGCGCTACAAATCGTACCGACGAACAGCAGCAAGATTTTAACAGCTACCAAATAAATTTAGCTGGTGGGCTAATGAATAATACCTATGGACGCCTTTCTTATCAAAATAACGTCCTATATGACGATAGTGATATTAGAGGGCGTTTTAAACAAGTACGCAACCAGTTCAACTACTCATATTCAGGATTTGCACTAAGTAACCAATTGCTGTGGCAACAAGACGATAGCTCTAAGAGTACTTTTGGAACAACACGTTTTCAAAAGCGCTTTGGGAGAACCTACACAAGGTTTGGTATAGATTATAGTATATCGCCAGTAAGTGAGCTTGTTAGTTACGAGGCTGAGTTTAGCCGCAACTTGGGCCGAGATTTACAAGCGGAACTTACTTTAACTGATTCACTTCGTAATAATATCCAATCGGCCGAATTAGGGCTCAATTGGCAAAGCGACAAGTTTAGTTTAACGAGTAACTTAAACTACAACAGTAACGATGATTGGCGGCTCGGTATTTATAGCCGTTTTAGCTTAGGTTTTGATGTTGAACACAATACATATTTTGTCTCTAAGCGCAGCTTAACTAACACGGGTAGCTTAATGTTACGCGTATTCTTAGATCAAAATAATAACGGTATTATGGATGATGATGAGCACGGCGTTGCCGGCGTAAAAGTAAAAGGCGTTCACAATTATCGTCAAGCAATTACAGACGAACATGGCGTTGCGCTATTAACTTCAATGCCAGCAAATCGTACAACAGATATAATACTTGATAGAAATAGTTTTGAAGATCCGTTTTTAATACCAGCTAACGAGGGTTTTTCTATTACCCCAAGGGCTGGTTTTGTAGAGTATATGGACTTCGCATTAAATAATGCAAGTGAAGTGGAGGGAGTTGTTTATCAACAAAAAGGTGATACAACACAGATCCAACCCTTTGCAAATATAGCGCTGTTGAATGAGAAAGGGGATCAAGTTGCACAAACTCAAGCAGCATATGATGGCTATTATTTATTTACAGACCTTAAACCGGGGCAGTATAAAGCAGTAATTGATGATGAATATAAACAACGCAAGCAGCTAAAAAACACTCAAAATATAACAGTTAATTTATCGCCTCAAGGAGATGTAGTAATGGGCGTTGATTTAACGTTAAAGGCGCTCAGTGCAACAACTGGAAGCATTGCCAATGCAGGAAGTTTTAGTTCGTTAAATATCTTAAAAATTTATTACCGTTTAATAGCACCACGAATAGAGCAGCAAGAAGCTTTTTATATGCATGATAAAGCTAAAAATAAATTTATTTTAGCCTTAGCGTACGCAACAAACAGTTCGCCAGAGCTTATTTCTGTATGCGACTCAGTAAAAGCGCAAGGATTAAAGTGTGTTGTTGAAACACATAAAATACTCCATTAAAGGAATTAGGATGAAAAGAGTTCAATGTATATTTTTAATCAGTGCAATGTTGCTAAGTTATGGTTGTGCAAATAATAAAGCAATTGATGGAAGTGCTACTCAGACCAACGTAACTGACGAAAAAAGCTACGTAAAAATAACAAAGCAAGAACTTGAAACTTTAAAAATAAGCTCCCAGCAGTGGCAAAATATGAAGCCAGAACTTGCGCGTTTATTACTTATTGAAGAAGACTTAAGCTTACTAATATCGCAACTCAATACAATTGCAAAAGAAAATGAGCAGAAAAACGCACCAGTAATAAAAGCAGAAATCGTTCATACCAACAAAATTAATCGCTCCAATTTACAATTAAAAAAACCAGTTGATCCTAAATTTGCTTTACAAGTGCTTTCAATAACGCAAAAAGAACAACTCTCTTTAGCTTTTAGGCAACTACAAAAAAAGCTTCCTAGCTTACTAGGCGATAACTTTGTGATGAATGTTGAAACAATAAATGTAAAAGGAGTTATGTATAACCGTTTAAAGCTAGGCGCATACATAGACAAAAAAAACGCTATGGCTGACTGTCAAAAATTAAAGAGCCAAAATATAAATTGTTTAGTTAGCTATTACGTAGATCAGCCCTTTATCGCACAATAGTTAAGTCGGCATACAAATTGCTTCATCCTCAGTATGTTTTGAAGAGGATGGCAATTATGCGCCTTTTACTGCCTTTATTATTTTTAAATTTAGCTGCTTGTAACTTGGTGCCGCCGCCAGAACCAAGTGTGCCTACAGATGCACCTAAAGCAGCCATGGCTCCTTTTACGGTTAATGACTATGTAGTTAATTTAACGTCGCAACTTAACCACCTAAACG
Organism: Pseudoalteromonas sp. GW168-MNA-CIBAN-0100; assembly: GCF_040309225.1. Taxonomy (NCBI): domain Bacteria; kingdom Pseudomonadati; phylum Pseudomonadota; class Gammaproteobacteria; order Alteromonadales; family Pseudoalteromonadaceae; genus Pseudoalteromonas; species Pseudoalteromonas sp. GW168-MNA-CIBAN-0100. The sequence goes on from NZ_JBEOOL010000007.1 coordinate 153,611, forward strand.
GAGCATTAAATGCTAATGCACGTGTTGGCGTTAGTAGCTTCTTTTATGCAGATGCACTAGATACAAAATTAGTGACAGGGCAGGCCTCAGGCTTAAGTCAGCAGATCCAAGAAAGTCTGCTTACACAATTTACTCAACTGGGTTATCACACCGTTGAGTACAGACTTGGGAATAACCTCTCTTTATCAGAAAACTCAGACAGTATTTTAAGTCGCGATTTAAGTAAATTACGTAATCGCCAAAATATTGACTTAGTTATCACAGGAACAGTGACTCGTCAGCAGCATGCATACATAGTTAATGCACGGCTTGTGAATATAGAAAATAAACAGGTGCTCTCTGCGGGAAGTACCGAGATCCCAATTAATGTAATGTGGGGCAATGAGAAAATTCAGCAGCGTGACGGACTTTTATACCGAAGCGAATACTAATTTGGAGCACAAAATGAAAAACCTATTAATTACATTATGCTTACCACTGGGCTTTGGTTGCTCTCAAATACTAGGCACAATGAATACAGACACCACAACACCACAAAGTGAGCAAAGCAACCAACTGGTGAGTAACCAACGCGACGTTGCAGCGCCTGTTTCTGACGATAACTTATTTCAGTCAGGAATGGCTCCACAAGATAACTACACAAAAGCAACACCGCCAATGCGCAAAAATATTAACCATTATGTGCGCGGCATAATGCAAGACATGGTTGAAAACTTACAGTATGTAAGTGAACAAACACCGTTAGCTGTTTCGAGTTTTATTTTTTTAGATGAAGACTACAACGATGGTAGCTTACTAGGAAACCAAATTGCAGAAAGCTTCATGCATGAATTACACAGCTTTGGTGTACCCGTTATTGATTTTAAAACAACTGATTATATGCGTGTTACCTCAACAGGCGACTTTGTATTTAGTCGCGACTATTTAGAGCTAAATCAAGATCAAAACTTTAAATATGTACTAGCCGGTACGCTTGTAAACCATCAAGGTGGTGTACTTGTTAATGCACGTATTGTTGGGCTAGAAAGTAAGGCCGTGGTAGGTTCTGCACAAGGGTTTATTCCACAGTCAGTTGTTGATGCGCTTAATAGTAGCTATCGCACTGATGGCATAATGTTAAAACAAGCAAGCAAGTGAGATAATTATGTATAGTAAATTATTTAACCGCTTTATCGTTTTTTTTGCTTTAGCTAATTTAACTGGTTGTGCCTTTACTCAAAATAATGAAAGTGCTGAAATGAATGCATCTTCAACCACACAAGTAAATTATGACTTAGCAAGCATGCTTAAAACAGCCGAGCAAAAATCAACTCAAGATGATGCTAACGGCAATCAATTTACACCACTTCAGCACCATAAAACACTTGCTAACTATGTAGAGCAAATGGCGCTTGATTTGGTTGATACGCTTGAGTTTGAAAGTGATACCAACGCCAATATTAATATTGCCGTTACTACCTTGGTCGATCTTGATTCATCGCTTACTAAAAGTAATCAATTGGGTAATCAAATATCTGAGACGTTAATTCATCAGTTACAAAAGTTTGGTTATGGCGTGGTTGATTTTAAAACAACCCAAACAATAGATGTAAATAGCCGTGGTGATTTTGCTTTTTCGCGCGATATTGAAAAGCTTAGCGAAGAGCAAATGGCGAGCCATGTATTAGCGGGTACATTAATTTATCGCCATGATGCTGTTGTTGTAAATACACGTGTAATTAACGCGCATACAAAAAAAATCGTCGCGAGTAGTCGAAAACTAATCCCAATTTATGTACTAAATAAAGAAGATATATACTTATCAAGCAATTAAGTTCAGTTGTCGCTTGATATAAAAAACCAGATGCCGTTATAATTCACACTTCTAAGCACACAGCTTATTTGTGGCCTCTTAGTTAAATGGATATAACGGCCCCCTCCTAAGGGGCAGTTGCAAGTTCGATTCTTGCAGGGGCTACCAATAAAATCAATGAGTTATATTTTAACCTCCCTCCCTTATACTTTGTGTATATCGTATATGTAGTAGTGTTGCACTTTTTAATTGAAGGCGTTTAAAGCTTCTTGCTCGCATTTTTCACGCTCTGTAATCATGGCTTCAAAGTCAGTTTGAATTTGTGCTAGAACAGTTGGTGGGTTAAGTCGTTTGATTCTTTTAAATTGAATACTTTCTTCTTCATTATAGGCGAGTATTGCTAAAGTAATTTTTTCGCGTTCGATACCATTTGAAAATATTCCTTCGGTATCTAATTGTATGAGCACTTTCTCCATGATTGTAAGCCATTGATGCCAATTATCCATTGCTTCTATATCTGATTGAAACAAATCAATGCTGTTTTCTAGTTTTTGACACTCTAGAGTTGTTTCATCAAAGTATTCGGAATAATCCTCAAGCGTGGGGTAGTCTTCTGGATTCCATTTAGCCATGTAAAAACTACTTACATCATTGCCGTACTCTTCTTCAAATACTTTTTTTAAATCCGATAAGGTATTAAACATTGGAAGTAGTGAGTAGCTACCTGTGTGGTAAAAGCCCATTACATAAAGATCGTTACCGTATTTTTGTATAATGTTTTTAAACGCTTTTTTGGTATCTTGATAAAGTGTTTTTTCGAAGTTTTTAGTATCTAACATGAGGTCATTATTTCTTTTATTATTACAGAAATTTATATGAAAAAGAGATCGATTAAAGCTCACTCTACTAAAATAAAATAACCAGAGCTATTATATGACTCTGGTTATTGTAAGTTAATATTAGCCATCACTTGTAATCGTATCGATTAGCTCACTAAGTACGGCTTCAGATTTACTTGTTTCTACTTGGCAAGTACCTGCATTTAAATGACCACCACCGCCGTATTTAAGGCACAGTTCGCCAACATTGGTGTTTGAGCTGCGGTTAGTGATTGATTTACCAACGGCATAAACTACGTTTTGTTTTTTAAGGCCCCACATTTTATGAATCGAAATATTGCAGTCGGGGTACATTGCATAAATAACAAATCGGTTTGTGGCGTAAATAGTTTCTTCTTGGGTTAAATCAAGAACCACTAAGTTTTTATGAACGGTAGCGCATTGAGAAATTTGCTCTTTGGCTTTTTCGTTATGCTCGTTATATAAAGCAACACGTTCGGCTACGTCTTCCATTTGTAGGATTTCTTCGATGCTCTGATCTTTACACGCATCAATCAGTTTCATCATTAATTGGTAATTTGAAATTTTAAACTCGCGAAAACGGCCAAGTCCAGTTCGCGCATCCATAATAAAGTTCATTAAGACCCAATCGGTTGGGTTTAATATTTCGTCTTTTGAAAACTGAGCAGCATCGCCTTTATCTACCGCGTCCATCATTTCAACAGAAATATTTGGAAGTTTTTCAGCGCCGCCATAATAGTCATAAACTACGCGAGCTGCTGATGGGGCTTCTGGATCAATAATATGATTTTTTATGTCGCTTGAGTTACGAACGGTTTCGCTAAGGTGATGATCAAATGCGATGTGACAGCCTGCAACGTAGGGGAGGTTGGTCGTAATATCGTTTTCGGTAATGTCTATTTTGCCATCTTGCATGTCTTTTGGATGAACAAACAAAATATCGTCAATTAGGTCTAAGTCTTTAAGCAATACGGCACAAACTAAGCCATCAAAATCGCTGCGAGTGACTAGTCTAAATTTATTATTGGGCATAGCTATTCCATCTTTTTAATTGAATTACCAATTAAGTGTAACAGCTAAATTTTTTTTTGAGAGGTCAGCTTAAAAAAATTATAAAAAAAAGCCAAAACGTTAGTTTTGGCTTTTGCTAGCAAGTTTGTATGTGTGGCAAATAGTTTATGCGCCTGGGCCACATTCCATACATGAATTTACAATGTCTGGGCCAAATTTAAGTTTGGCGTTTAAATCGCGAAGGGCGGTACGTAACCCTTCTTCAATTACTGGGTGGTAAAATGGCATCTCAAGCATTTCTGGTACGGTCATTTTGTTTTGTACAGCCCATGCTAGTAAGTGAGCGATGTGTTCGGCTTGTGGGCCAATAAATTCTGCACCTAAAAATAAGCCTGTACCTTGCTCTGCATATACACGCATATGACCTTTGTTTTTAAGCATTACTCGGCTACGGCCTTGGTTTTCAAAGCTGACTTCGCCTACTTCAAAACAACCACATGGGCCTAAACGGTCGGTAATTTGCTTGTAGCTTTCGCCTACCATTGCTATTTGTGGGTCGCTAAATACAGCTGCAATTTTAGCTCTGCGCAGACCTATACGCACATCTGGGAAGCGCCCGGCATTTTGACCTGCAATAGCACCTTGGTCTGATGCTTCGTGTAACAATGGGAGCATGTTACTCGCATCGCCTGCTATAAATATGTTCGATTCACCACACTGCATTGTGTGTGTGTCTGCGTGCGGTACGCCGCGTTCATCAAGTTCAATACCGGTGTTTTCAAGGCCTAGTTTATCTACGTTAGGTACTCGGCCTGTGGCTGCAAGTACGTAGTCAAACTGTTCGGTGTGTTTTTCACCTTGTTTGTCGGTGTAAGTTAGCTGTGCTTTGTCACCAACTTGCATCATGTCAGATACGTTTGAGTCGGTATCTACAAAAAATTCTTCAGCAAAAACAGTATTTGCATAGTCTTTTACTACTGGGTCTGTAAGTGGGCCAATTGCGCCGCCTACACCAAATAGTTTTACATTTACGCCTAGTCGGCTAAGTGCTTGGCCAATTTCAAGACCTATTACACCAGGGCCAAATACAGCGACTGATTCTGGTAGGTCATCCCAATCAAATACGTCGTCGTTTATAATAAGTTTGTCGCCAAAGTTATTAAATACGCCAGGGTACGAAGGGCGTGAACCGGTGGCAATTACAAAGCGTTTTGCTGTAATAATTGTGTGGTCGTCTATTTGTATGCGGTTTGTGTCTAAAAATTTAGCGTAACCACGAATTTTATCACCATCTGGTAATTCATCTACGGCTTCTACTACGAATCCTGCAAAACGATCTCGTTCACTTTTAACGCGTGCCATAACTGCTTTGCCATCAATGACTGGCTTTGAGCTATGAACACCAAATGCAGGAGCCATTTCAATTGCGTGTGCAGCTTCTGCGGCTGCAATCAATAACTTGCTTGGCATACAACCAACACGTGCACATGTGGTGCCGTATGGGCCTGATTCGATCATTAATACATTTTGTGTGAACTGTTTAGCATTACGATAAGCACTTAAACCAGCAGTGCCTGCGCCTATAACAACAACATCGGTTTGCAATTCTTTCATCGTATTTTTTCCTCTAATAAATAGGGGCATAAAAGCCCCTATTTTTTACCTACTAACGTTAGGTATTTAATTTACTTATTAATTAAGCAAAGTATTTTTCTAAGTCGTCTGAACCACCGATGTGTTTACCACCAATGAATATTTGTGGAACAGTGTCACGACCAGATACAGCTTTTAAACTTGTTAGTGATGCGCCTGCACCCATAACAATCTCTTCATATGCGAAGCCTTTTTCTGCAAGAAGCTCTTTTGCTTTTTTACAGAAAGGACAGCCAGGTTTAGTAAAGATGCTTACTGGTTCTGGTTTAGCTTGCTTAGGGTTGATGTAATCAAGCATTGTGTCTGCATCAGATACTTCAAACGGGTCACCTGGTAAATCTGGTTCGATGAACATTTTGTCAATCACGCCATCTTTAACAAGCATAGAGTATCTCCAGCTGCGCTTACCAAAGCCTAGGTCGTTCTTGTCTACTAACATGCCCATGCCGTCAGTAAATTCGCCGTTGCCATCTGGTAATAAAGTAATGTTTTGCGCTTCTTGATGCTCAGCCCATGCGTTCATTACAAAGGTATCGTTTACTGATAAACATACAATTTCGTCAACGCCGTTTTGCTTAAGTACGCCTGCTAATTCGTTGTAACGTGGTAAGTGAGTTGATGAACATGTTGGTGTGAATGCACCTGGTAGTGAAAACACTACAACAGTTTTACCTTTAAAAATGTCATCTGTTGTTACTGATTTCCAATCGTTATTTTGACGAGTTGCAAATGTAACACTTGGGATTGTTTGACCTTCGATATTGTTTAACATAATTTTTGTTCCTCTTGATTTGTTGATAGCCATTATGGTGAATAATTAAATATAGTTCCAATCGTTTGTTTGTATTAAACTGATAGTTATAAACTATCACGTAGAGCTGAATATGAACTTAAAAGATTTTGAATATGTAAAAGCAATAGCGCAATATAAACATTTTCGCAAAGCTGCCGATGCATGTTTTGTAAGCCAGCCTACATTAAGTGGTCAAGTAAAAAAACTCGAAAATGAGCTTGGCGTTACTTTGTTTGATCGCTCAACCAAGCAAGTTACCTTAACAGCAAAAGGTGAACGTTTGTTGACGCAAATAGAGATTATTTTAGAACAAACGCAAATACTCAAAGAACTTGCTGCTACTTCTAACGAGCCTCTACAAGGTAAATTAACTATTGGTATTATTCCTACCATTGCGCCTTACTTGTTGCCTGCGTTATTAACATCGATGAAAGCGGCATTTATTGATAGCCAGTTTTCGTTTATTGAGATGCAAACAGCAACAATTTTAGAAGCTTTAAACAAGGGTGAACTCGACTTTGCTATTTTAGCCGATGTGCCAGAGCTTATTAATTACCATACGGTTGCTTTATACAAAGAAGATTTTTTAGTGGCGGTATCACACGATAACGCGCTGTCTAAGCATAAAAAAGTAGCGCTGAGCGATCTTCAAGGATGCAGCCTATTAATGTTAAGTGATGGCCATTGCTTTAAAGATCAAGCCCAAAAGTTTTGTTTTTCTGCAGGAGTCGATGTATCTAACCAGTATAAAGGTAATAGTTTAGAAACATTATTAGCGTTAGTGGCTATGGATGACGGTATTACATTTGTACCAAAGTTGGCATGTACCGACCGTGTAGGGATTGATTACTTGCCTATATTTCCTAATCAGCAGCGTAATGTGGTGTTTGCATGCAGAAAGCATTATCCGCATTTATCTGGTGTAGAACAATTGGGCGAGTGGTTATCGGCTCACCCTAATTTAAAAGCTAAATTGAGTAAAAAACTCTAAAGATCTTGGCTGATTATTTCTACAACATCGTTAATTTGCACGCCAGGTAGTGGTTTGTCATCAATACTGACAGCTACTGCAGTTTGCTGATAAAGCTGCTCTACGCGAATTTTATTAAGCGTGGTGATGGTGTGTGGCATAACATTACCTGCCGCGTCGGTTAAATAGTTATGGTGCGCAATGCTTAGCATTTGGCCTTTTTTTAACCCATGAGCTTTACCTAAGTTAATAACGATTTTGCTATTTTCCATATGCATTATTTTACCTTGAGTAGGTAAACACGCCATAGCTGCTTGAATGTCATAACTTACTGATTGGTTGATATCGGTTATGCTTTGCCCATAAGGCGATTGCCAAAATCTATCACTATTAACATCAACTATGGTTGTTTTTTCAAATGGCCAAATTGCTTGAGTATGGTAACTATTTTGCCAAAGTTGCTCATAGGTAGTGCCATCAAACAGTGCAAACTCAATGTTGTAACTGCGCTCATACGCCTCGTCTTGCCAAAATGCATAATCGTTATTGAGTTTGTCGCTAGTCGAAAGGCTGGTTATTTGGCTAAGCAGAACATATTGAGCGTTACTTCGCGAAGATATTTCTTCTAATTGAGCGTTTGAATAGTCGTGCTGCTGCGAAAAGTATTTATCAACGCTTATTGCATTATTATAGTAAGCAATAGGTACTGCGCTCATTTTTGATTTTTGCAGGGAAGTAAAAATATTTTTGCTAATCGCTTTGCTTACGTCAAATATTTGACCCATTTTGGCGTGTTCACGATGAACAAGTTGGCTTTGTGTAACGGCCACAAACTTATTAAAACTATTTTGTGGGCATTGCTCTGTTTGAGAAAAAATATCGAGTCGTAATGTAATCGCAAATTTATTGTCGTATTTATTTTCGCTGATCAGTTCAATTTTTTGAATTTCGCCGTGGCTGCTAATTTTTAGCTGATCTTGCATTAACACGCCATCTACTAAGGTTTGTACAGAGCTAACCCGTGCGCCAGAGAACACTAGCGCTTGTGTAATCGCATCTTTTATAGCGGCAGATTTAGCCGCGCTTGTATCACCATTTTGAACGTTCGCATGGCCCGTTGATTCATACCACTGCGCTTTAGTAAAAGTGGAGAACGTTAATAATGCCGTTGCACTTAACCCTGCAAATGCCAATGATAAAAACGACTTCATACTTTTACTCCAATTAAACGTTAGCTATTAACTAGGTAGAGCAAGGACTGTACCAATGTTATTTGGTAATTATTAGTAATGCTATAAATGGCATTAAACGTGCATATGTACTGCTAATTACTATACAAGGGCTAAATGCTATGCGAGCAATTTCATTACTTATTACACTTGGGTGTTTAACCTTAGGTGGTTGTAGCAGCGTTTTTGATAAGCATGTTGAATATAAATATGTAGAGCCAAATAATTACCCCGTTTTAAAAGCGATAGGGTATGCACCTATTAGCTTGCAAAAAGGCGCTAACGCGTCGCAAAAACAACTTATGGCCATTAAGGCTTCTAAGCTTGAAGCTTACCGCGAGCTTACTGAGCAAGTATATGGGCAAAAAATTACCGCAGGAACAACGGTGGAAGGTTCAATTGCTCAAGACGATTACTTAGAAAGTAAAGTGCAGGGGCTTATTAAAGGTGCACAAATAATTAAAACTTACGCGGTAGATGACACTTACGTGACCGAGCTTGAGCTTAATATGAAGCGTGTGCACGATTTATACATAGGTGAAGTAAAACCACGCGAAGTTAAAAAAGTAACTTATTACTAAATAACCCAGTTGATTAAAAAAGTTATTCAAAATATCTCATCCTCTTATATTGAGTGCTATGCTGTTGTTAGGATTAATTTTTAAGCAGATTGCGTAGTGCTCAACAGATGTATTTTATTGCCACTTATATTAACAGTGGCTCTGTAAATGGCGTTTAAGCCAACTCATTTAAATCCTAAATTATTTATATGGTGCAAAGCCAATTTGCGCTACCTATTACTGTTTTTTGTACTCTCTAGTGGTGTGCTTGCAAGCCGACTAACTATTCAATTTAATACCTTTATTGAGCTGATGGGTCAAAAATATGGACCTGCGCGAGCGGCTGTTGCACGTAACTGGCAAAGTATGTTGGTACAAACTCAAAACAAACCAGAGCAACAACAAATTCTTATTGTTAATGATTTTTTTGCGCGTAATTTACGCTACCAAACTGATATTTTGCTATGGAAACAAAACGATTATTGGGCAACCCCTTTAGAAACGTTAGGCAGAGGCCTAGGTGATTGTGAAGATTACGCAATAGCAAAGTATATAAGCTTGAGAGCCCTAGGGGTGAGTGACGACAAGTTACGCCTTATTTATGTAAAAGCAAAAATTGCGGGCACTAACAAAACGCAAGCACATATGGTGTTAGGTTATTTTGCTACACCAAACGCTCAGCCACTTATTTTAGACAGTTTAATAACAAAGGTTTTACCTGCTGCAAAACGTGTAGATTTAAGCCCTGTTTTTAGCTTTAACAGCCAAGGTTTATGGGCTAATAATTCAACCAAAAGTGTAGCCAGCCCAACAGCAAGACTTTCACGCTGGCGTAAAATTTTGGAGCAGACAACCAAAGAAGGAGTTATGTGGTAATGGCATCATTTTCCTTATCTAAGTATCTTAAAAAACGAAAAATAACACTCAGGCAAGAGCTGTGGATTGCATTATTAATTGTTATTTTTGTAGGCTTTATAAGTAGTGTTTTAATTAGCACTAATTCGGCTAAAAGTTATTTTTCGACCCAGCTGTACTTAAAAAATGTAGATAACGCCAGTTCACTCGCGTTAATGATCAGCCAATTAGACAAAGACCCTGTTGAGCTTGAATTATTAGTATCGGCCACATTTGATACCGGTCACTATAAGCGAATAGAACTACAAAACCCTAATGGTGAGGTGATTGTTAAACGCACGTTTACCGATGAACTCGAAGCGACGGCTCCGCAGTGGTTTAGAGCAATGTATGGATTAAATGTACAGCCAGGGGTTGGGCAAGTAAATGATGGTTGGCAGCAGTTTGGTACTTTGTTTATAGAAAGCCATAGTCAATATGCTGAGCAAGCCTTATGGGAAAGTGCGCTTAAATTATTTTTTAGTTTTTTAATTGTCGCTTTTTTTGCTTGTATAGTTAGTGCTTACTTTTTAAGTAGGATTTTAAAACCATTAGATGATGTTGTGTATCAGGCTAATGCATTTGGTGAAAAACGTTTTATTAAATCCACTGTTCCTCGTACATTTGAGTTTGCACGTTTAGTGCAGTCTATGAACCAATTATCTACCCGTTTTAGTCGTATTATTAAAGAAGATAGTAAACGTTTAGAAGAGCTTAGATTTAAATCGCAACACGATGAGCTAACTGGTTTAGCAAATAGAGAATACTTTGGTGCAACGCTTGAGGCTCACTTACAAAAATCGAAAGATCATGCCCATGGTGCTTTGTTTTTATTTAGGGTTGTAAACCTCGATCGCGTAAGTGAGGAAGTGGGACGAGTAGAAATGGTTAACTTTCTACGTCGATTTTCACAGATGTTGGTTAGCTTCTTAGAGAGCAACCAAGAACACTTTTCTGAAAATTACATTGCACGTATTTCTCACAGCGATTTTACAGTTTTATTTAGTGATATTGATGATATTCAAGCAATCAGTGAACGTATTTTATTGATGCATCAATCGTTTGTTGAAGAGTATAAAAACGTTAAGCTAGCGATACCTCACAGCTGTACTTATATTCAAAAAGACGACACGCGATTTGATGTATTAAAGCGTGCGGATGAACTTTTAAAATCATCGGGTAAACGATCTGATGTACAAGCAAAAGTAGCTCAAATCAAGCAGGAAAGTGAGCTGTTTGATAATGCAACTAGCTGGAAAAATGCCATAGAAAAGGCACTCAACAATAATAATTTAGAAATAAATACTTATCCAGTAACTAGCTTTACAGGGCAGGTAATGCAAAATCAATTAGGGTTGAGCCTAAAGCTTGGTGGGCAAGTATACCGTGCTAGTTACTACTACCAGTGGGCTAATCGATTAAAGTTATTAGCGCGTTTAGATTGGGGTTTAATTAAGGCGTTGGTGGCTCATTATAGTATTGAGCCACCAAGTGAACTGATTTCGGTTGAATTATCTGCTCAAACGTTACTTGATGATGCTGCACTTGCTTCGATTCTTACGTACCTTTCGGCGTTTCCTGATTTAGCCTCTAAAATTTGTTTTGATATTCGTGAAAGTATTGCCGTTAGCGAAATTGAGATATTTAAAGATTTTTGTGAGCAGGCTCGATGTATGGGCGCTAAGGTAGCATTAAAACGTGTGGGCCCTGAATTTACTAAAATTAATAAAATTCAGGAGTTTGGGCTTGAAATGATTAAGGTTGATAGCGTTTACGGACACAATATTAGTTACAGCCAAGATAACCAAACATTCTTGCGGGGAGTGTGTACGTTAGCGCATTCTATTGGCATTAAAGTGGTGGCTCAAGGTGTAACAAGCCAAGATGATATAGATACGCTTATTAACTTAGGTTTTGATGGGGTTATTAAAGAGTAAGTAATAGGCATTAACTGTGCGGTTAATGCCCTTTTACAACTAACATTAATTGAATACGGTCGCGAACTTTTAGCTTATTAAATATAGAGCTCATATGCTCTTTAATTGTGCGTTCTGTAATATTTAAAGATTCTGCAGCTTGCTTATTAGTTGCACCTGTTACAACAATATCGACTACTTGACGTTCTCGCTTTGTGAGTACATCAAGCTCGCATGTGCTCGCATATTTAAACGGTGTATTTGATAAAGCTCCTACTAAGTTAGATAGTAATTGCCCTGGTAACCATATTCCGCCGGTACAAATTGTCTCAAGTACTTGTTCAATAATTACTTTAGTAGCAAGTGCTTCTACGTACCCCCTAGCTCCTGCTTCAAGCGCACTTCTTAGTTGATTTATTTCTAGTTCGTTGGTCATAACTATAACCAGTAAACGTTGCTGAGAATACTTTTTAACAAGCTCAAGCCAATTAGGTGTGCCGGCCAAAACCCAAATAATACTTGATGCCGTGACTCTGTGTGGTTCTTTTGTGCATATTAAACAACCAGGAAACGCTGTATGCCAGTGTTTCGATTCAAATTCAGGCTGTGTAATAAAAATACTTTGGCGCATTACTTCTCCATTTATAAAATGTTTTAACGCTCTGTCATTGCTTGCGATGTAGCTCTAAGAACCGGTTTTAAAATATACTCAAGTACGGTTTTTTTACCGGTAATAATATCCACTTGAGTGGTCATTCCTGGAATAATAGTCAGCTCTTTTGAAAAATTATTTTTGGTGGTTTTTAGCTGCACCAAATAAAAGGTATTCTCGCGGTCATCTGTAATTGTATCGGCACTTATATGTAATACTTCGGCTTCAAGGCCACCATATACGGCAAAGTCGTAGGCACTAAATTTTATCATTGCAGATTGCCCAGGGCGTAAAAATGCAATGTCTTTAGGCGGGATTTTTGCCTCTACTACAAGTTGATCGTCAAGCGGGACAATTTCCATAACATCACTACCTGGCTGTAAAATACCGCCAACAGTATTAACTAATAATCGTTGTACAGTGCCTTTAACAGGAGAGCGTATTTCAGTTTGAGTTACTTTATCGGCTAAGCCAGATTCAGTTTCTTTAATTGAATCTAGTCGCAGTAGCGCTTCGGAGAGTTCATTGTTCCAGCGGTTAATCATAACGAGCTCAACTTCGGTTACCTTATTTTTAGCTTCGTTAATGGCCGAAAGACTCCTATTTATAACTGCTTTGGTTCTGTTTATCTCGCCGTTTAAATCAACTATTTGACGCTCTAAACGAATAATATCTATATCCGAAATAGCACCGGTGCGTAACAATGGGCGGGTCACTTTAAGCTCCCTGTTTGTTAAGCGTAGCGCGCTGGTATGCTGCTGAAGTGCCGCTTTTGCTTCAATATAATCTTGGTGTCGCTGCTCTAGTTGGCGTTTGTGTATACTTACCTGTTGCTCCAACTCTTGGCTGTTACTCAAATAAAGAGAGCGTTCGTGTTGAACCACCTGAGGTGCATTTTTTATAACATCTTCGTTAAATACGAGCTCCTTTTTTTGAGTGAGCGCTCTGAGCCTCGCAACTTTTGCACTTAACGATTCAACCTTGGATTGATTTTCTCTAAAGCTAGAAATAAAGCGGGTAGGGTCTATTTTAATGAGTACATCCCCCTCGTTTACTATTTGGCCTTCTCGGACATTTATTTTTTCGACCATACCGCCGTCATAAGATTGAATAAGCTGTAATTTATTAGAGGGAATAACACGGCCCTCGCCACGAGCAACTTCATCCAAATTAGCAAAGCCAGACCACACAATGAGACATATAAACGTTAAGCAAATTAAATAAAGTAGTAACCTAGCGCTTGCTGGTTCCTGCTGCATTTTTTCCCACTGTGCATCTACTACCCAGTCTTGAGTATTTGGCGGTGAGATCCATCCTTTAAATAGTTTATTAAATACGGATGGCTTACCTTGTTTTCTTGCTTCTATTGCTTTGCTAACAGATTCAAAAGAGCGTTGTTCAAGTGGTTTTTTGTTATCACTCATGAGGCTTGCTCCACGGTTTTATTATTTAACGCCGCAATTACTTTTTGTTTCGGTCCATCAGCAACTACTTTTCCGTTATCTAAAACTATAATACGGTCAACAAGCTCGAGTAATGATGAGCGGTGAGTCACTACAATTAGGGTTTTATCTTTAGAATAATTTTTTAAATTGTTAATAATTTTACTTTCACTATTATGATCTAGCGATGAGGTTGGTTCATCTAGTAATAGTATTGGTGGGTCGTTAATTATGGCTCTTGCCATACCTACAGCTTGGCGTTGCCCTCCTGATAATTGGCGGCCTTGCTCGCCTACTTGTAAATCAAATCCGTCTGGGTGCGAATTAATTAAATCAAATAATTGGCTTCGCTCACAGGCTTCAATAATTTGCTCGTCTTTGGCATGCCAAGCGCTTATCGTAAGGTTGTCTTTTAAGGTCCCATAAAACAGGGCAACGGTTTGCGGTACATAACCAATATTATGGCGAAGCTCTGCAGGGTCAATTTGATGTATATCGTTATTGTCCATCAAAATTGCTCCTGAACAGGGTTCATATAGCCCTAAAATAAGCTTTTCTAATGTACTTTTACCTGAGCCATTGCGCCCTAAAATTGCAACCTTTTCACCAGCTTTAATTTTAAAACTAACGCCGTTGAGTGCATTATGAGATTCGTCAGAGTATTTAAAGCATACATCTTTAAATTCTATATCGCCCTTTAAAATAGGGTGTCTTAACCAATGCTTACCAGGTGGGCGCTCGACCTCTTTTTCCATAATCTCATTTAGTGATTGCATTGCTATTGCGGCATGATGATATTGCGCTAAAACAGCGGCTGACTGCCCAATAGGGCCCATAGCACGAGATGATAATAAGTAGGCTGCAATTAATCCGCCTTGAGTTAGCTCACCTTCAATAACGAGGTGTACGCCTATTATCATTATTATCACGCCTACACATTGCTGTATCCACGATGCTGTATTTGATATAGAGCTAGAAACGAGTCGACTTTGTGCGTTTACTTGCGCAATGTAAATGGTCGACTTTTCCCATACAGATTGTGTTTTACACTCTGAGTGAAAGCTTTTTACATCTTCAATATTGGTTAAACTTTCTACTAATACTGCATTTCGCATTGAGCTTGCTTTCATTGTTTGCTCTGAAAGGGCTTCAAGTTTGCGGTGTGCGGCTATAGCGTAAGCTAATAATATAAGTGCGCCCGCGATAATGGGTAAACTTAGAGGTACGCCAATAATGGCGATAACAATTAAATATAAAACTACGAATGGTAAGTCGACTAATGCGACAAGCGTTATGGAGCTAAAAAAGTTACGTACAGCTTCAAATGATTGAATATTGCTAGCAAAGGAGCCAGCTGATGATGGACGGTTTTTTAGTTTCATACCTAATACCCGCTCCATAATTACAGCCGATACTTTGACATCTATTCTGCTTGCAGCAAGCTCTACAAAATAGCCTCTTACTAAGCGTAAAACAAAGTCAGCAGTGAGTGCTATTAAAATACCAATGGCAAGTACCCAAAGGGTTTCTGTTGCATGGTTAGGCACTACGCGGTCATATACATTCATTACAAATAAAGGCATAGCAACCGACAAAAAGCCCAAAGCAATAGCTGAAATGATTACGTCTTTATAAAGTGAGCGGCATTCTTTAATTACTCCCCAAAACCATCCGTCTTTTGATAGTTTTTCAAGTACAGGTGTTCGCTCATCAAATGCAAATTCTGGTTGTGCATAAATAATTAAACCAACACTGTTGCCTGCTAATTCATCAATGCTTTGTTCGATAACTGATTCGGTAAGCTCTGGGTAAATTACACTCACCACCTGCTTATCGTAATCAATAGAATTAATAACACAGGCTTGATTGTCTTTTAAAATTAAGATGGCAGGCAGTAGTGCTGTATTAATTTTTTGTAGTGGCTTATTAACTACTTTCGATTTAAAGCCAATGCGCTTAGCTGCGCGCGAAAAACCTGATGGAGTAAGATTTCCATCAGTTAGAGGAAGTCCATTTAATAGTGCTTCTCTTGAAAACTCTTTATCATGATGGCGACATAAAACTGCTAGGCAGTCAACGAGTATGCCACCATGATCAAGTACATCGTTTAATTCCATAAACCATCCAATGTTATGTAGAACTGCATGCGGTTGTTACTACTAAACCTAAACTCGAGAAATAAATTTAGCTTAAATATTTCAAGCCGAGTTTAGGTTATTTACATAACGTTAATTGACTTAGCTATCAGTAATTACAGCTTCGATACGTCGATTCGCAGCATTCGCTCTTACTGATATTTCGTTTACTCGAGGTTGATCAATACCGTACCCGAACGATTTAACACGTTTTGGTTTTATATCGAATTGTTTAATTAGAATTTCAGCAACGGCAAACGCACGTTTTTCAGATAGTTTGCGGTTATATGTTCGATCTCCATCTAGAGATGCATGACCTCGTATTTCAACCTGCTTATTTGGGTTTTCTTTTAAAAAATCTGCAAGCCGACTAATTTCTTGAATATATTGAGACCTTACATCGCTTGAGTCAGCAGAAAAAGGGATACCAATCTCTATATTCGAGGTTGATGCGCTATAAATTGTACAGCCAGATAAATCAACATTAGTTGACAGCGGTGTACTCGGACAAGTGTCTTGCTCGTTTGGTACGCCGTCACCATCATCATCTAAAAAGTTACTTGGTGTAGTGTCGGTTTCCAACGGTATATCTAAGTACCTTGGCATAGCGGTTACACTCATGTAGGCATTATCTTGCTTCGCTTTTTTTTGTAGAAATGCCTTGCGGCTAAAGGTGGTTGCTACATCGTAACTCGGACAAATATTTTGTGCGTTATGCACAATAGGATCGTCAGTTAGCTCTTTTAATGTAGGGTATTTACCTGACATTACGTCAAGTGCTGGCAATAATTTCCCCATTTCTTTTAGCATAGTTAAAATAGCCGATTGGCGGTCGTATAGCGCAACTATGTATGAACGTGTTGATTGGAACGATTCGTTTTCGGCATCAAGCACGTCTAGTAGAGTTCGTTGGCCTATATCAAATTGATCTTTATATGCAATTTTAACTTTAGTTGATGATTCGCGGTGTTGATTAAGCGCTGGCAACTTTTGCTCTAGTATAGTGACGTTGTAGTAGGCAATTTGCAGACTTTGACGAATATCAATACAGGCTTGATCTCGTTGATATTTTGCAATGTTTATATCTTGATAAGCTTGTTCTAAATTAGCGCTATCTAGACCACCGTTATACAAGTTATAACTAATATCTATGCCGACTCGCGCTTCTGTTCTGGTTTCATTTTGACCAAGCTCATCTCTATCTTGGCTACCGTAGCGGGCAGATAAATCTACGTTAGGGTGAAAGGCCGCTTTTTGTGCTTTGGCGTTCGCTTTTTGCGCTTCAATATTATACAAAGAGGCATAAAACGAAGGGCTGTTTTTGTAGGCGACGTCTAGCGCTTGGTTAACCGAAATTGGTATATTGTTTTCATCAAGGTCAGCTTGCTTTATATCGTTCATAGGCAGCTCACCTACAACCCTTAGGTAGCGAGCGCTTACATCATGTAAATTTGAGTACTCCGTTAATACATTAGATTGCGCTAGAGATAAACGGCCACTAATTTGTTCTAGGTCTGCTGCGCGCGCTACACCGGCGCCTACGCTTTGCTCTATTTGTTGGTATACAGACTCGTGCTCTTGTAAATTAGCTTCTGCAAGTTGTACTAACTCTTTGAATTTTTGTACGTCAAGTAGTGCAATCGAGGCTTCAAGTGCTGTTTGTTCTGTTTGAGAAATAAGCTCAAAGTACCTAATAAGTTGAATACGTTTAAAACGGTCAACTGTATTCGATGTTCTAAAACCGTCATAAAGCATTTGAGTAACGCTTAATTCGGCTGTATTACGGTTATATTCTTCTTCAATACCGTAATTTCTTCTTTCATATCCTGCACTTGCTGATACATCAACACTTGGTAAATAACCTGAACGGGCAGCATCCACTCCATAAATAGAAGATTTAAAAGCATGCCATGCTTCTTGTACTTCAGGATTGTTTTCAATCGCTTTACTTGAAACGTAGGTAAGTGGCATTGCTGATTGTTCGTTTGCATGCACGTAGTTTGATAAAGTTACGGCTGTAATCGCTAATCCGATTAACATAGTCCCTTGGTGCTTTTTAAAAGTGTTTTTTATAATCATTTCTTCCTCTTAGATCCTGTTAAGACCAAAAATACTCTCTTAAATATTTAGTAAAGGAGTACTTATTTTGCAAGTAATCTTTTCGGGTAGCATAAAAAAAAATTTCTACCACTTTTTTGTTGATTTTTTATTTTTGAATTTTTCTTCTAAACCTGTACTTGAGTCCAGTATCTATGTGCTTTTTTTGTTCTACCTTTAACTTATTAGATTGTTATTTTAAAAAGTTTGAGGGTACCTAAATGGAAGCAAATCAACTTGTAGTTATTGATATTCAGGGTTCGGCGGGTGTTGTGTTAGATGATGGATCGGTAAGAGCCTTAAACGTGGGTGACATTATTACCGTAGGTGATTTAGTTGTTACTGCTATTAAGTCGTCGTTACAAATAGATGTGCAAGGTGAAACCTTATCTATACCCGCAAATCAAAAGGTAAAAATAACACCAGACCTATTAGCTAAAGAAGCAAGAGACGCTAGCGAAACAACTGTTTTTGATGAAAGTTTAGATGAAGCAATCGCAAGCTTAGGTACAGAACAAGACTCATCAACAGCAGCTAATTCAGACGTTACAGATTTTTTAGATGCATTAGAAGGTGATGGAGACCTTTTAGATAGCTTAGAAGCAACAGCTGCTGGTGGCGGCAACGCTGCTGGTGCAGATGGAGGCAGTTCGTTTGTACAGTTAACCCGAATTTCTGAAAGTGTTGATCCTAGTAGTGTTACTTTTGATTCATCTTTTGATCAAAGCGCTACTGAAGCTTTTAATTTAAGAGATACCTCTGATGGTATTGTGCCTGACGCAACTTCAGCTTCTATTTCACTTAATGAGCTGGGTGTTACCAATTCATCACAACCAACAATTACTGGTACGAGCGAAAACTTAATTGGCGAAACAGTTAATGTAACGGTAACTGATGTTGATGGAAATTCTCAAGTAGTTAGTGTTGTGATTGGCCCTGATGGTACCTTTGAAATAACCCTACCAACTCCAGTTGCGGATGGCCCTGTGACCGTTGTTGTTGAAGCAACAGATCCTGTTGGCAACCCTATAAACGACACTATTTCTATAGAAATTGATACAACACCTCCACTTATTGCTATTGATCCTGTTGCCGATTCTGCTTCGCAAACAGTGACAGTAACAGGGACTGTATCTGGGTTGAACACTGGGGATAATGTGTCAGTCACGTTAACGGATAGTGCAGGTACGGTACAAACAATTGTTACTCAGGTTGATGCGCTAGGAAATTGGGTTATTACTACTACCTCACCTTTATCTGAAGGAGAGTTTAACGTAAGCGCAGTGGCGATTGATGCCGCTGGAAATCAAGCTGTAGATCAAGCTTTAGCGAATGTAGATTTAACTGCTCCGGTAATCACAGTAAATGTAACTGATGAAACAAATAACGCGACACCACCACTTGTTGGAACAACAAATGGGGTTCCTGAAGGCACGCAAGTAACAATTACTGTTACAGATAGTGCAGGACAAATACAAACATTAACAGCAGTTACTCAAGCCGATGGAAGCTGGAGTGTAGAAGTTGGGACTCCTTTGCCTGAAGGTGATTTTACGGTTGATGCACAAGTAAGCGACAGTGTAGGAAACTTAGCATTAGCAAGTGATTCAGGAGTAGTTGATTTAACGGCGCCTACGGTACAAATTAATAATATTAACGACACTCAAGACACCACGCCAACTATTACAGGTAACGCGCAAGATGTACCTGCTGGCTCTATTATTAGTGTGGTTATTACCGATTTTGATGGTCAAACTCAAACATTATTAACCCAAACTAACGCTGATGGGGATTGGTCTATCGACGTAACTACGCCATTGGCTGAAGGGCAGTTTGAGGTTGATGCAAGTGTAAGTGATGCTGCAGGTAATCAAGCCCAAGCAAATAACCAAGGTGTTGTTGATTTAACAAACCCAGATATTACCGTTACCGCAATTGCTGATACTAACGATACTACACCAACATTTTTAGGTAGGGTGGAAGACGCTCCAGCGGGCTCTGTAATTACAGTATTAGTAACCGATATTAACGGTAGCGTACAAACTTTAACTACTTTATTAAATGAAGATGGCACATGGAGTGTTGATGCTAATGAAATCTTGCCAGGTGGTGAGTTTACCGCAACTGCGTCAGTAACCGATGTAGCAGGTAATGAGGCTACTGCGCAAACAAACGGCGAAATAACGTTTGCTTCTATTTCAATTCAAATCGATGCAATTGCTAATACTAACGATACCACTCCATTTTTAAGTGGTAACACCGGTAATGTGCCTGCAGGTACAACCATTACTTTAACTATTACGGCAAGCGATGGGAGTACATTTACATTACTTGCAGTGACGCAAGAAGATGGTTCGTGGTCTGCACAAGTAACAACTCCTCTGCCTGAGGGCGACTTTACTGTAGTTGCAGCGGTTATAGATGACTCGGGCAATGAGGCGCAAGCAAGTGCAGTAGGTAATGTTGATTTAACTATAAGCATTAATTTTATTATTGATACTAACGATACAACACCAACAATTAGCGGCTCTACACAAGACGTAGAACCTGGTGCGTTAGTAACCGTTACATTTACAGGAAGCGATGGCGTAGCAGAAACCGTGCAAGTAGTTACTGGTGCTGACGGAAGCTGGTCAGTTGAGGCAAGTAATGAATTAGTTGAAGGCCAGTTTAATGTGGTTGCAACTGTAACTGATGCTGCGGGTAATACAGCTTCTGCAAGCGAAACTGGAGAAATTGATTTAACAGATCCTGCAATCACGATTAATCCTATTGAGGATACGAATGATGTAACTCCATCAGTAAGTGGTAACGTAATTGATGTACCAGCAGGAACAGAAGTTACCTTAGTAATAACTGACAGTGAAGGCAATGAACAAACACTCACAACACTTACAAATGCCGATGGTACATATACAGCGGATATTATTGCAGATCTCAGTGAAGGGGATTTCACAGTAACAGCGAGTGTTAGTGATACTGCTGGCAATAGCAGTACTGCAACTGTTACAGGTACGGTTGATTTAACCGCACCAAGTGTGACTATTAACAATATTGCAGATACAAACGATACAACACCTACTCTTACCGGCTCTACCCAAGGATTAGCATCGGGCAGTGAAGTAACTTTAATTGTTACCGATAGTCTAGGAGCTGAGCAACAGTTAGTTACTACTATAAGTGCGGATGGTACTTGGAGTATTGAGATTCCAACTGCTTTAAGTGAGGGGGATTTTACAGTAACAGCTAATGTATCTGATAATGCGGGTAACGCAGCTCAAGATTCACAATTAGGCACAGTTGATACCACCCCTCCTTTAGTTGCAATAAATGACTTTGCTGATTCAAACGATACAACACCTACATTTAGCGGAACAACGAGTGATGTAGCTCCGGGTAGCCTTGTTAGTGTTTTAGTTACTGATGCAAATGGTGAGTCTCAAACATTGACGGCGGTTGTGTCAGAAGATGGAACTTGGCAAGTAGGTGCAACTCAAGCTATTGCTGAAGGCGACTTTACAATTACGGCAACAGTAACAGACGCTGCAGGTAATGAAGCAAGCGATACCGGTACTGGAACAATTGATTTATCAGCTCCAATTATAGCAATTAATGCAATCCCAGATAGCGCCGATACTACTCCAACAATTTCAGGTTCCGTACAAAATGTACCAGCCGGAACAACGGTTACGTTAACATTGACGGACGCTGGTGGTAATACACAAACAATTACAACACAAACGTTAGCTGATGGTACCTGGACAGCTGATGCTATTAATGAGTTAGTTGAAGGTGACTTTGGCGTTAATGCCATCGTTAGCGATGAGGCAGGTAATCAAAGTGAAACTTCAGCACAAGGAACTATTGATAATACCGCACCAACTATTACGATTGATGCACTCGCTGATAGCAATGATACAACACCGACAATTTCTGGCACTGCAACGGGCGAGCCAGAGGGCACCGTTGTTACTATTACCGTGACTGATGAAGCAGGTAACCCACAAACCATCACTACAGAAGTACTCGCTGACGGCACTTTCACTGTTGATGTACCAGATGAATTAAGCGAAGGCGAATACAGCGTAGACGTATCAATCACTGATACTGCTGGTAACGAAAGTACAGAAGTAACAACGGGTACTATTGATACCTCAGCTCCTGTTATTACGATTGATGCACTGGCAGATAGCAACGACACCACACCGACAATTTCTGGCACAGCAACAGGTGAGCCAGAGGGCACAGTTGTTACTATTACGGTAACTGATGACGCTGGTAATCCACAAATAATTACTACTGAAGTACAAGCCGATGGCACCTTTAGTGTTGATGTGCTGAACGAATTAAGTGAAGGTGAATTTACTGTTGAGGTATCGGTTACAGATACTGCGGGCAATGAAACCACAGCAACTACGACTGGCGAGGTTGATACTTTAGCACCGGTGATCACGATAGATGCACTGGCTGATAGTAACGACACTACCCCAACTATTTCAGGTACAGCAACGGGCGAGCCAGAAGGCACAGTTGTTACTATTACCGTGACTGATGAAGCAGGTAACCCACAAATCATTACCACTGAAGTACAAGCCGATGGCACCTTTAGTATTGATGTGCCGAACGAATTAAGTGAAGGTGAATTTACGGTTGAAGTATCGGTTACCGATACTGCAGGGAATGAAACTACCGCAACAACAACAGGCGAAGTTGATACTGCCGCGCCAACAGTTATTATTGACCCCGTAGGTGATACTAACAACACCAC